>JAJTZB010000005.1 GCA_032906765.1 Nitrososphaerales archaeon | reverse complement strand
GGCCAGACCGCCGACAGCCTGCCCAGCCATAGCCAGTCCTCCCTTGACGCCCGCGGCACCAGGACCCAGTCCACCAGCACCAATCGCCACCGCAGTACCCGCAGCCGCCATCCCAACCTGGCTCATGGTCTGGAAGAAGACCCCCGTCATGGGGGCGAAGATGGTGGGCGCGAGAATGGCTCCCATTAGCGCGGCCAATGCCACCCAAGTCTCGTCAACGTTGGCCGCCTGGAACATCGAGCCGCTCCAGTGGTTGAAGATGTAGGCTGCGAGGCCTATGAATAGGGCGCTGATCACGCTAGCGAAGATGAGGCCGAAGAAGGTGTCCTCTACGACACCGGCGAACCTGGCGGTGAACCTGATGTCCCTGAGGACTAGCACAATCGGCATTGCCACCGTAACTGCGCCGATGAGGAAGATCCGTGCACTCCCGAGCAGCCAGGACATCACCCATGCCATCAGGCTCGCTATGGCGCCGATGAAGTCGGTGAGGATGTTGCCACCCGTGGGGAGCGTATTCCAGATGAGCTGGCTATTGGTCAAGTAAGAGGTATACGGATTCCCCGGGCCTGCGATGATCTGCTGGTCGAGGACGTTAACGAAGCCTGCAACGGCGTTGTAGGCGTAGGGGAGGAGGAAGACGAGGAGAAGGGTCATGAGGACGTTGTCGAGGCCAGCCAGCGTCTTGGTCTGGTTCTTTCCCTCGCCCCCGCCTGTGAGGTACATGATGAAGTTGACCAACCCCGCCCCCACCAGAAGGATGACCGCGACCTCTGCAAGCAGCATGTAGAAGTCGCCCAAGGGGAGCTGGTCGAAGGTTGCAAAGAGGTTCGAGAAGTCTGGGTTGCTTGCCGAGATGCCAAGCTCTGGCACTTGGAAGAGGGGGATCTCCATGGTCAGGATGAAGAGGTTTGCGGAAGACCCGGCCTGCCCCGCTCCCTGCAGCTCGTTGGAGACTCCCACCAGCCTGCCGCTCTGGTCGTAGGCGTCTACAACGATGGCGTAGGAGGCGACTGTGTGGGGTCCGTTCTGCTGATTGCTGAAGGTCGAGTCCAAGGATGCCGGGTAGTCCAAAGTTGAAGGACTGAAGTCGCCGCTGGAAAGGGTGATGTTCGCCGAGTCGCTCTGCCCGAAGCGGTCCTCTCCGACGACGTAGGCCCACCCGCTGAAGTGGAGGGCACCGCCGCTCCAGGAACCTTGAGTCGGGCCGCTAACTGCAACTGTTCCCGAAACGGCTACGACGTCGACCAAGTGGAGGGAGGTCTCGACCACCTTGGCGTTGGACAGGGTCAGGGCGAGCTGAGGCGGCTGCTGGCTTTGGGCGAAGACCCCTGTGGTCGTCCCCAGTAGCCCCACCACTGCCAAAGCGAGGAAGAAGTACCGCGATATCCGCAGATAGCCCGCCGAAACTTGATAGAGGCTCGACCTGACGCCCATCCTATGGTTGCACCTGAAGGGGAGCGACGCATCGCCTAAAACGGGGCCATTCGCATTGTCTTCAGTAACTTGCCGACCTGAGCTCCCGGAACATTGCGTAAGACGGCAGGACTGTCAGAACCGCTCCCATGCCGAAGTACGCGAAAACAGCATGCGTGGAGGCCACCACGGCCAAGCCTCCCGCGACGATTGCAGCCACAGGGGCTGCCGCGCTCATGAGCGTAACGAGAATGGCCAGGACACGTCCGAGCATCTCGTTGGGGACCTTCGCCTGAATCAGGGTCATTATGGGCAGGTTGACCAGCACCCCCGCCAGCCCGATGACGAACAACAGCAGGGACGATAGGTAGAAGGATGGAATCAGGCCCATGATCAGGAGCGAGACTCCTATCAGCAGGGCCATGGCGAAGAAGAGCCTGCCCACATATCCCCTCACGTTCAACTTCCCGAAGACATACGACCCGACGATTCCGCCAGCCCCGAGCGCACCCACCACGATCCCAAAGCCCAAGGACCCGAGATGCAGAGAGTCGGCCACGTAAGGGGCAATCAGGGCCGAAGGTCCGCTGACGAAGAAGTTTACGACGAACACAACGACCGTTAGCTCAAGGAAGAGCCTATTTTTCTTCACGAATCTCGCTCCTTCGACGAACTCGGCCTTGAAACCCATCGTGTGAATGTCTGGGTCATTTGACTTGTTTGGGGGCCTCGAAATCCGGCCGTACAGCGAGGAGACGAAGGCGAAGGTCAACAGCGCGGCAAACAGGAAGGTCGTGCCGTCGTAGAGTATCGGCACCTCGACCCCCGCGAGAGCTATCACCGTTCCGCCGACGACGTACCCGGCGATCCGGTTTGTCGAAGAGGAGATCGAGAAGAGGGCGTTCACGGCGGCGAGTTCCGACTTGGACTCGACAAGTCTAGGGAGGATGGCGTCTATTGCGGTTGACACGAACTGGTCGAAGAAATAGATGACGAAGACAAGCGCGAGCAACGCAGGCAGGCTCAGGGCCCCGGCAGCGTACAGCACCGCCATCGTGACGGCCGCCGAACCCTGTACCAGGTTCCCGAGAATCACGGAGGTCTTCCGGTTGGTCCTGTCGACGTAGACCCCTGCAATGGGGCTGAGCAGAAGAGGAGTCCATGCGATTGCGCTGGTGAGCGAGACGTAAAATGCCGAGCCTGTCTGTAGGAGGACCAGCCACGGGAGGGCTATCGCAAACACGTAGTCGCCGGACTGTGAGACGATCTCGCCCGCCCAAAGGAAGAACATCGAATGATTGGAGAGCACCTTCCGATAGCTAGGCCTTGCGCCCTCCGCCAACCCGCTGGGCAAGATTGCCGGCCGATATTAAGCGAGAAGAACATAGGGATTTGAAACAGGCCCGGCCGCACTCCTACTTCACGTTGCCACCCAAGGAAAAGAAGAACAAAGGCTAGAACGGAGTCACTCTGGTGTCAACTCCTGCCACCGAGCCGAGGGACTCCTCTTCGACCGGCACACAGACCGTCTCGTAGGCCTGGTCGGGGGCGAGGACAACACCATCCTTCGGATTGATTAGCTGGCCGTCGCATCTGGCGACCCCCTGCTTCAGCACGACCACGGGGCGCGTCCTCACCCTGCCGAGCCCCTCGAACCAATCGGCGAGGGTGCCGGATTGTCTCGCCGCGGCCATCTATCCTAGCCGACGCCTCCCCTGCCCGAGCCGCCGCGGGCACCCACGTACTCTATCGCCCCCCAGATCCCGAAGATGGAGGCGAAGATGATCAGTATCCCGGTGAGTAGTGTGATGACGAGGTTCGCGGTGCTCACGAGTATCTGCGGGAGGGTGATGACGTTGCCTGACACGGTCCCGACAGTGCAGACGCCGCTCCCGGCGGAGGTGCAGGGGATGAGGAAGGAGGACGAAGTCCCTCCGGAAACAAGGTAGGTGACGATGAACGGGAACGCGATTCCCAGGACGACCGCGATGATAGCGGACTCGATCTTCTGCATCGCGGTGCCGAGTGCCATGAAGGCGTAGGGCCACGCAACTTATAACAGACGGGCCACTCACGGAGAAATCCGCTGAACGCGACCCATGACCCAGTTCAGGTTCCACGTCGGCAGAGACCTCAACCTCTTCTGCCACACAATCGCCCTGTTTCCAGAATCGTTCCGTTCCGAAGGGTCGGCCTTCAACAACGCAAGGTACAGACAGATTCACCCTCACCTGAGGACCGAGCAGCTGACGAGACTTTTCTCCGACCTGCTCAAGTTGGGGTGGGCCGACTGGGATTTCGTGGGGCTCTCACTGCTGGGTGGCGACACCGGCGGCTCGTTTGAGAGCAGAATTCGCGATGGTTTCGGACGCTTGGCAAGCATCTGGTCAGCGATTCTCGATGAGAGCTGGAAGGGCTACGCCGAGATGTGGCCGGAGGTCCAGAGCAGGCTGAACCAGCACAAATCCAGATTCGAGGAGGAATGGAAGCCCATGGGTGAAGGCGTCATGCAAGGGATTAGGGAGATTTCGGAGACGAGCTGGAACCCGGACCTCGTTGATGTCCAACTCGTCGATTCCCTCAACGGTGGGGCGTCCTTCGCCAGCACGATTCTGCTCGCCCCTGTCGCGAACCTTGAAATCGAGAAGAAGCTGCTCGCCCACGAGCTGTCCGAGAGCGCGTTCTCGGCCAAGGGTCTGCAGGCCAAGCTCGAATCCAGGAACGCCAACCCCGAGTTCTTCCACGCCGTGGTTGACACGGCTGCTTACTTTGCGCTGAAAGCTTGGTTGAAGCCTGAATACGTCGAGAAGCTCAAGCCCAACCCCGCCTATTATGTAGGAGCCGAACCGGTGTACTCTGCCTTCGAAAAGAGTAGCCCTCTTTCAGGAGCGTATCGAGGGCTCGACGGGTTGATTGCGGCTGTCGCGGAAGAATCGGCCGGACTTCGCTCGTGAACGCCTGCGTTTCCCGCCTTCGGGATGCCGCTCACGACGCACCAAGCGATGAAGGCAACGACTGCAGACTCGGTATTCTGAATCGCGATGTCGAACTCCATGAGGGCCCAGGGGTAGGTAGCTCAAGACAGACAAAGTGAGGCAATCTGTACTCCTTGCGCGTCTCCTTCAGGATGAAGGGTACCTCGCGGTCAACCACTTTCTCACTTCGAAGCCGCCCTTCCGGAGAAGTGCTCTTGATGCCTTGTTGTCGGGGTTGAGGGTCGCGAATCTGCAACTAATGCTCCGTCGAGCCGCCCATTTCCTTGCAGATGCCATCAATGCCGAGCCCACACCTCGATCTCTGAAGGCGGGCGAGACCGCGATGTATTCAAGCCAAAGAACCCTAGAATCCATGTTCATCCAGCTGATTGGCTGCGTCAGGATGAACCCTATAATCTTGTTCCGCGATACGGCAACGAAACTACATCCGACTTTCTGATAGAACTCGAACTCACCTCGAAGCAGATTCGGCCTTATCGACCTCCTCTCCTCCCGGAGTTCTTGGTCTCTTCGCGCCTTCCGTAACGAGGTAAGGTATCCTTTCACCTCCTCGCGGTAGATTCGCGAGACCGTCATGTAGTCTGCCTTCTCGATGGGCCTGGTTCTGACGCTTTCAGCAGCCTCATTCCGCTTCATTCCAATACCACCGTTACGCAATGATCTTGCCTTCGTCAACTAGCAATCTCCCGTTAACAGTCACGCTCCCGCTTTTCGTCGTGCCCTGGAACAATCCGAACAGTGTGATTGCACCTTCCACCAGCCTGTCCTGAGCGTAGCCACAGCTCAGAGATGGATTCAGTCCCACCACGATTGAGGAGAACGTCCTGCGCCCGTCGGGCAGCCTCTTCACGAGTGCGTCGAGCCATTCTTGGTTTCGCTCGCTCTTCCAAGTCTTGAGCTTTCCCTTCGCGAACTCCAGGCGGAGGTCAACGGAGGTGCCGAGCCTCGGAAGTGGGGCATGGAGCCTGACAGCCCCTGAAACCGTTTCTGTTCTGACCTCCTTCGCAAGGTATCCCGGCGGTATGTTCGTCATGTTGTTCCCCGCCACCACATCCGCTCGGTCGACCATCCCATCGTCGATTTCCTCTTCTCCGCCGAGTTCAAAATTCAACACCTCATCTTCGGCCATGATCGTGGCCTTCCCTCCGCGTACCATCTCGCGTGCCAATTTCCTGCCTGTTTGCCGTATCTTCCGAAAATCGACGAGCGACGCTTTCAGTTGGTGCTCGACTATCTCTGCGAGGCTCTTCCTAAGAACGCGGGCCATCTCCATCCCGGCGTAACCAAAAGTCAGCCTGGCTCCGCGCAACCTTGCGGACTTGGCCGCCTTGTACCATGACGAATTGTAGCTGGTGGAGGCCACGACCTCTTCCCGCGACAGTTTCGGGGAGCCCCCGAGGACAGGGCCTGGAATGAACACGTATGCGTCGGTCGCTGACAGAAGCGCGTACTCGTGCCTTCCCATCTTGCCGACGATGTCTCTTGGCGCTCCCCTGAGGCCCTCTACGTACGACCCCTCGTCTTCGAAGAGCAGTAAGGGTATCGCACCAAGCCTGCGGGCATGCACCAGAGTCCTCTGTGCGAAGTGTAGTCCGTTGTTCCACGCCTCTATCGTGATGTTCTCCCCCTTATTCAGGCGGAGCGATTCACTAAGCACCCTTTGGGCTACCTTGTCAACCAAGCGCGAGTCCGTTGGCAACGGGCTCATCATCGCTCCGTCGCTTCATAAGGTTGCTTCGCGGACATGCAGACTCCCGGGCAGGCCGAAGCCATAGTCAGCATCGTGGAGCTGAAGAACCTGGCACGCATCCTGCTTCCCCCTTCCAGCCCCCTGAGGCAGATCATCCTGTCCGAGCCAGACTACCTGAAAGCGGACGAGGTCCCAATCAGGGTCGGGATTTACTCGCGGCTGCTGCACCGCGAAGTGGACGGCTACAACAGCCTCTGAAGCCGTCCCCCGACTTTCCAGTCACGCCGCTCTGCCCGCCGGCAGCTTCACTATGGCCCTGTCGCCGTTGAACGTTGTCACGTACTCCCACCCCTCGTTGATGTACTTCTCGAGCTCGCCCAGGGAGACCACCTTCTGGCGCCCCGCGCTCGGCAGGCCCAGCGTCTTCCTTTGCACCAGCTCCTGGAGCCTGGCGTCTGAGAGGGCCGAGAGGTCGCCCAGCGCCTCGACCTCGTCGTCCGTGTAGTTCGCCAGCTTAAGGAACTGGCGGTTCATGGTGCTCAGCACCTTCTTCCTGTCGAAGGCGCTCTCCTGCTTGAACATCAGCTTCGAGAACCTCTCCCTCAGCTCGTCCACCTTGGTCTTGTCGAAGTAGGGGTCCTGGGAGCCTGGCAGTATGTGCCCCATCAGGAACTCCTGCGTCTTCACGTCCAGCCGCACCCCGTCAGTCGTGGGCCCCCTGAAGAAAGACTCCGCCGCCTTCCTGAGCACGTGAGGGTAGACGTCCTTCCACCTGGGCATCCCTGCCCGCCGCGCGGCCATGTGCACGACCTTGCGCAGCTTGTCCTTGGTGATGGTGTTGAGGTTCCGCAGCGCCTTCTCTATCTTCGTGTCCTCCGTGTTGAAGAGGGGCGCGTCGTCGGGTATCGGCCCGTACGCCGCCACCCTCTCCTTCAGGTATAGCTTCAGGGCCGCGACCGCCTCCCTGGGGAAGAAGGTGAAGTAAGGGATGTTGCCCTTGCAGGCTCCCGGCACCTTCCTCTTCATCTCCGGGTAGACGGGCACCTTCACCGCGTCCAGATTCGCCTCCAGCTCCGCCCTCACGTCCCCGTAGAGCACGGCCCGTATCGTCGAGTTCCTGAGCCCTGAGCCGTACATGCACAGGATCATGGCCTTGTCCCGCTGCCCGGCAAGGCTCGAGCCGCAGGTGTCCGCCATGGCGAAGACCTCCTCCTTGGTCGGGATGTACTCCGGCTTCTTCCTGTACCTCGCCGGCTGGTGTATCCTCTGTATCTCCAGGTCCTTGATCCCGTTCACCCTGAGGAAGAGCGAGACGTCGGAGACGAAGGTGTTGATGTAGTGTATGCTCTTGTCCTTGGCGTGCATCGTGTCGCTGGTCTCCTGGATGAGCTGCGTCGCCGTCTCCTTGCCCATGTTCAGGTAGTCCTCCGGGTTCTTGATCTCGTGCCAGTTGAGGAAGCGCGCCAGCTCGTCCAGGTACTTCATCCTTGAGGTGTCGCTGCCCACCTTCCTCCTCAGGTACGTCAGCATCCTCTGGACCGAGGGGTACTCGCTCTCCCAGCCCACAACCTTCAGGAGGACCTCGCAGTCCTTCCTCTCCTTCTTCTGGAACACGACAGAGTAGCAGCCCTTTGGATATAAGCCGCCACCAATGGTAGAACCCAGGTTCGACCATAGCTCAGAAGTTGAAAACAACTGAGCAGCGTGGTAGAGCAGTAGGCTGTTAACCTATTGGTCGTCGGTTCGAGTCCGACCGTCGCCGCTTTTCTCTTCTGGCAGCATCCGTTCCAATTTGAGGAGTAATGCTTCGGTCGGAACGGTCATAGAGTACCAGTGATGACCTGGTTGAGCGTGGTAGAGCAGCAGGCTGTTAGCCCGCTGGCAGATACCTGTAAGTGGTTATCCACTGGGGAATGGTCGTCGGTTCGAGTCCGACCAGCGCCGCTGAAAAGTTTCGGGATGTCATCAATTTGTTTGAAGGACGGCTCGGCCAAGGGTTCGAATATAGGCCGGCCCATTTTCGGTTTCACCAAGTTCTGATTCGGACCGTTGTGCGGTCGCCGGGATTTCAACCAGGGTTCAAGTATCTGCTACGTCCTCGATGGCAAGGGGCCAACCAAGCACCCTTACACTAATCTGTGGTTAGACGAGCCGACGACGCAGAAGAAACGGCCAAGGCCAAGGATTCGAATCTGGGCCGACCTGAAAGCCAGCACGGCCGAAGGAGTTAATAGGAAACTTCGAATCCGCGAACATGTCCTTGAAGGCCAGCTATGGGAAGCTGAAGGAGGAGATGCACCGAATGAAGAAGCGAATATCCGCCCTCGAACGTGCTTTTGACGCAATAGCCACAAAGGATGACGATCAGGCGATCGAAGAAGCGCGTCGGGACCTGAAAGACGGAAGAACCACAAGCCTAGCTCAAGCGAAGAAGTCCATTGAAGCATGAGGTCAAGCTCTCCAAGAGAGCCGTCAGAGAGCTTGAGTCACTCGATATAGTGATGAAGAGAAGAGTCGTTCTGAAGCTCGAGGAACTCGCAGAAAACCCGTTTCCGAGGGGCGTGGTAAAGCTGCAAGGCAGAGAAGGGCTCTTTCGAGTAAGGGTCGGCGATTACAGAATTCTGTACGAGGTTCTCGGCGTGGAGCGAATAGTACTGGTGGACAAGATAGACCACAGAAGCGGTGTCTACGGACCCTAACAAAGGCGCCGTTCGAGTCCCTTTCTAGGTATAAAATTGGCTCGAGTCCGACCAGCGCCGCCAGTTCGAGTCCACCAAGACCCGCACCCACATATTGCAATCTCCCAGTCATCGCGGCCATGAACGCGGGCGGAAATCCCGGCGACCGCAAGGTCAGTTTCAGTACTTTCTCATGCCTGAGAAATAGTTCAACATAATTTGAAATTTCCTTCACGGCCGAGATTCGCACCTGCAGGTCAAAATCCCATGCAGCTGACCTTGTTTGTTGCGCATGAGTTCGGCAGGCGCGTTGGGGTGACGTCTCAGTCTTGGTCCGAACGCGAAGACGCCCGCTTCAAGAGGTACCCTCGCGACGTCACGCGGGTACTTGGATTCTACCCAGACTCCTCTCGATCAATCTGCTTAGGGCGCCCGGCACTTCCAAATGGTCCAGTATAACGTCAGCACGGTAGCCAGATACTCCAGATTGATTCCTCATCCATTCTCTGATATCCTTGACCCTAGCAGCGTTCGTGATGATCAAGATGAAAAGACCGTGGCTCTTGCCTCCGAGCTCGGCCATCAGAAGAGAGTCGTTGAACTGCGCGATAATTCTATTGTTGACATCCCCTCGTTGTTCAGGGTTCGTGTAGGCCGCAAGCAAGTGGACAGCAGTTGCGTCCAAGGCCGACACGTCCAACCGCGGGTATGCGCCCAGAGCCATCCCTTCGAGAAGCCTCTCCAACCTCCTCCTAATCGTCCTGTTGCTTACTCCAAGCTCCTTCGAGATGAGACTGAAGGGCTTTCGCGGGTCCTTCTGCAGGCTTTCGATTATGTTCCAATCTGTTCTTGATAGCTTGAGCTTGCACTCGGGAAAGTCACTGTCGTAGCGAATCAGGTTCTCCGCATGCGAAGTCCTCGAAATTAGCTCAATGGTCTTCCTCAGAGATTGATCGTCCTCGTAGAACAGGAGTATCTCAATGGAGTTTCCGAGGAGGGGAGTGATGAGGACTACTCCCGGGATGAGGCCCGCGTTGCGCATGAGCTCTTCCTTAGAAGAGGGCGTCGGAACGTCGAAAAGCAACCTTGTCAGTTTTGCGCCGAGGAGGTTTGGGTTGACAATTGTCGCCCATCCTTGCAGAGCGCCGGCCTCCCGGAACCGCTTGAGTCTGCTGCTTACGGTGTCCTTGTCCACTCCCAGCCTTCGCGCGAGACTTCTAAGAGGGATTCTGGGGTTTGCCGGGAGACCTGGCGACTCGCCTCGCCCCAACTCTCTCAGTATCCTAATGTCAAGTGTATCCAATCTGGCGGGTCAGGTTCTCCATTCTGGACATTTCGATTTAAGTCTGTCACTCTTGGCTGGTCGCACTCGACGCAGGATTATGACCTTGACTCCGCCATGCACTTGTCGTGGAAAAGACCCAATTGGGAGAATCAAAGATGGTCAGCCGCGTTCTCACCCTTAGTATGAGCTATGCAGCATTTGTCAATCTGACGGGTGCAATCCTTGTCGGACTGATTGAAGGTGTGCTTCCTTTGTTGATCGAAGCGACAATCTTCATGGTTCTGTTCGTCGTGCTTGCGTTCGCTTCTTGGCGCAGCAAGCGATGGGGTTATCTTGGTGCTGGCGTCGTGTCCTTGGTCAATCTAGCACTGCTGTGGGGGTCTCCAGCAGGTCTTGTCCAAATTCTTCAGAGCCCTGGTGGCCAGCCGTTTGCGCTCTTCCTTCCGTATTATGTCGCGGTGGCTACGGCGGTTCCGTATGGATTCTACGGGTTCAGCGCAGCCAGGAAACCTCAGCTTCCGCCGAGACAGGTTACGAGATCGGGCATTCTGGCATTCGTAGCTCTCGGCGTCGCGGTTGGAGGCCTTCTTGTCGGTGCGTTTGCGGCTACCACCGAATCTCGCCTGCTGGCGTCAACAGGGGGTCCCACCAACATTTCCATAGTGTTGGGATCCTCTTCGTCATCCAACGCCAACTTCTACCTCCCTGCAAACTTCACGGCCAAGGTCGGGCAAACAGTCACCTGGGTGAATCGCGACTCCGGGCCTCACACAGTGACGAGCTCGACAGGTGTATTCGATTCGGGGAGCATTGCCAGCGGAGCCTCCTTCTCTTTCACGTTTACCCAAGCTGGCACGTATCAATACTATTGCACTTACCATTTGTGGATGAAGGGTACAATCGTAGTCACCAATGGTTAGCTAACGTTGGTGGACCCCCTAGTAGTTGCTGTGCTTGCTTGGTTCCATATCCTGTTTGCCATCCTTTGGTTCGGAGGTTCTTCCTTCTTCGGCTTCGTTCTCGCCCCATTCCTGGGAAGGCTTTCCGTCGGGGCGCAGAGAGAATTCTATCTGAATTTCGGAAGGAGGACGAACGCGTTCTTCCGAGCAGTCTCGGGCCTTACAATACTGTTCGGCTTCCTTCTGCTTTACAGCTTCACGAACGGTAACCTCAGCGACCTCTGGACTACTGCGTGGGGCTCGAAGAGGTCAATCGGCCTTTCTCTAGGCTTGGTTGCGTTCCTCTTGGTGAACCTTCTAACTGCCCCTCACTTTGATAGAGCAATTTCGATATTACGTCTGACACAGCCCTCTGACCATCAGACTTTGCCTGCGGAGTTCCAAAAAGAATTGAGGGTCGGAGGTATAAGCGCAGGTCTCACGGGCGGAGTCCTCTTCCTTACCCTCGTCTTCATGGTCGGTTCGGCATTCTATTAGGTGAAGTCGCGGTCCCGGCGACCGCACCTGGTCCAAATGTTTGTAGCTCGTATCCCGTGGCCTGTGTTCGAGTCCGCTTTTTGGTCCAGATTTGTAGCGGGTCCGACCAGCGCCGCGGCATTACTTTGTTGGATTGGGGCGCCGAGTATGTTGGCGCAGTAGCCATGGATGGCTCAGCTCTTCGAAGAAGGGCCCTCTCCTTTGGGGCGCGGTTCGGTCACCGGACGCTATTATGAAAGCAATCAAATGAAGGGTCGAGCGGACGCCTAGGAGGATTAGTTTTCCTTTCTAGAGCCTCTCAAAGCCCTCTTCGAGAGGACACTCGCCCATGGGTTGCCGACCAGGACTTCTGTGAGTGCCTCCTTCTCGGGCGGGGCTGCGGCCTCGGGACCTACCACGATCAACCCCTTCCACTCAGAGCCTCTCTCCCTTCGGAATACACCCTGCCAACCGGCCGCGGGCGGCAATTCCCTGAGCTCCCGTCCCTCGAGTTCGAGGGCCTGCCACAACTGATGGAGCCCCTCCACTACACGTGCCAACCTGAGCAGGAGTCTGACGTTCCTGGGGTCGACAACGGCACCCTCCGGTCCAGCTCCGTCCCTCAGTTCGTTGGTCTTCTGCTCAAGGGCGGCCACCAACTCTTCGAAGCTGCCTGCCCTGATCACAAACGGAGCGGGTGACGCAATCTTAGGCTGAGGGGCCGGGGGAAGGAGGAAGTGGGTCGCGGTTCTGGGGGCGATGAAGACCGCGAAGGCCGCAGTCAGAACATAGACGGAGATCGAGCCAGGAGGAGCGAACGAATAGAGTGAAGGGTCCACGTTGAGAAGGAAAGCCACAGGGTAGTTTCCGTACTCAAGCGCGAGACCAACCACTCCCAAGGCCGCGAGGAGATCCAGCGCACTGGTGACTGCGGATTCGAGTGTTGACATTTCTCGCCTCTTGTTGTAATCGATGAACCGAAGAGCAAGAAAGTATACGACTGTGACCGCTCCTATCAGGTAAGACAGACGATAGTCAGGAAACCTGGAAAGATATCTGGAGGTGAAGTACTCATAGCCAAGCACGAGAACCATTAGTCCTAGAATGAAGTTGCCCGCGGTTACTCTGGCTTCAAGATAACTGCCTAGTCTAGTCATTTAGAAACGTCTAACCCCCCTTTCATCTGGGGCGACTTCGCGTCCAGGAACATCCAGCCTTCTCTTGCCTGCCAATCCCATGCGAAGTCATCGGGGATGTACATTCCGTAGGCCACGCTGCCTTGCCAGACGTTGAAGATTGGGTTGCGCGTTAGCTCGACTGTTGTGCCGGTGACTCCCTTCTCCTTGAGCATGTCCTTCAGCTTCTTTGGGGCGCCTATGGCGTGATCTTCCATTCCTGGCGGCACTTTCCACGAGAAGTTCCCGCCTGAAAGGAAGATGTTCTGGTAGAGCGACGGCTGAAGCTCGAAGCTGACCTTGTCTATGGCCATGGTGATTACGTCGGCGAGGTCAGTTTCGCTCAGAATCACCTCGCCTTCCATCTCCGTGAAGCGGGGTTTCGTTGTCCCGCGTTTGCGGTAGGAGGAGAAGACATCCTCCGAAGGCTTGAAGAAGTACTCCCCCATCAGGAACCTCTGCCAGCTGTCCTTTCCGAGCTCTATCTTTATCTTCGTCTTGGGGATGCTGAAGGTAACGTCGAACGCCTCGTTTGACTTGTCTTCCATTACCGCCTTCAGGTCCTTCGGGATGAGTCCCACAGCCTCCTTGAAGAGCTTCACGAGCTTCGGTTCAGTGGCGAGGTCGGCGTAGCCCGCATCCTTCAGCACCTCCGCAGTGAGCAGGTCGCAGTCTGCCCCGCCTCTTTGGAGGCCGATTAGCGCGTTGAATATGACGCCGTTCCCGATGGGCGCCACCTGCGTGTTTCCGTGGCCTCCTTCCAGAACCGTGCAGGCGAGCTTCTTCTGAGAGATGGCGACCGCGGGCGGTTGCGGGATTATTGAGATAGCAGATACCAGGCGCTTCCCTTCCTCTTCGTTGATCTTCTGGTGCAGGTCGAAGAGCCGCTCGTACATGTACCGCGGGGCCGCCGACGAGAGCGCAGCGACGCACTTCGCTCCCTTGCTGCCGTCCTGATTGTATCGATGTCGGATGAGGCCGTAGCGGACGAGCTCCTTGAGGACCGACCAGGCGCGCTCGTCGTCCTCTCGGATCAAGCCGTACCGCAGCGGGTAGACCAGCCTTTCAGCCAAGTCGACTTTGGCTTCGAGGTAGTTGCTGACCTGTGGGCCGACTACCAGGAGCTTGTGTCTGCTATCTGGCGAGACCATCTGCACGAAGCCGCGCGTGTCGGGGAAGTAGCCCCTAGTCTCGATTGCATCCGGAGTTTCTCCCATGACCGCCGGGCCGAACTTGTACTCCGAGGTGCCGAAGTCCTCCGCGAAGATTCCCCTCGCCTTTTCCAGGCTCGCCTTGTCCTCTTGCGCCGCCCGGCAGGTTGCGCTCACGGTTGATGAAGTTGACATTTCTATGTCCCCTCTTCTTCTAGATTCTCCGTTTGACAGTTAAAGTTGGATACGATTCCCAGAACCGAGAATCTTGATCCGAGTTCAGAGACGAAACTTCTCCGCGAATATTCCCCTTGCCTTCGCCAACTCTGCTCGGGCTGATGCAACGCCTGCCCCTTCGATGTCGAGATTGATGACGCTGTCTGACCCTTCCGTTCCTTTTTGTTGATTCGATGGGCAATAAAAGGCTTGAACGTCACCCAGTCTGGCTTGAGTTGACTTTGCTGGTCCAGAGGGGAAGCTTTGAGACTTCGGTCGTGCCCAGAGAGCTCGCCTCCTGGCTTCAGACTCGTAGCGTTGACCTGGGCTCGAAGAAAAGCCCAATGGGAAAACGCATGAGGTCTCACCGTAGAGTCCAAGATAGTTCCCAGAACCAGTTGTCGATCAGGTCAACCTAGGCTTTTATGATGTAGAAATATGGACTTCAAACCCTAACCACGAAGGCAAAATAGTTATTTAGCGGAGAAGGGAAGGTCAAAGTGTAATGCGGACAAGTACAAAGGTCCTTGCAGCCATCGTAGTGGGCGGGGCGCTAGTTGCTTTCATGTTCAGCAACTTCATGCTGACTACCCCGAACACGGCACCGTCCTCGAGTTGCGTCCTCTCTCCCAGCGGCCAGTTCACGGATAACGGGAAGGTTTGCGACGTTGTGAACTACGTCCTGTTCAAGAAAGGAATCACGGCTTACGATATGTTCGGAGTGCCTGTCTCGTCGAACCCGTACTTCTACCACCTGACGAGTGAAGGGTGGAAGTTCCTGAACTCCTCGAACGGAGGCTCTTACTTCGGCTTCACAACTCACAACCTGCTCACCAACGGAGGCGTTTCCCTCCTCCAGAACATGATCCACTGCGGACCCTCGGGCTTGGCCGCTGGAACCCTCACATGCGCGACTGGCAACTCCTTCACCTTGTTCACCGTAGACTATCTCGCGCTTTCTGCATCGTCAACGGCACCATCAGCGACAGACACCTCTTGTGCAGCAGAGATTACCGAGTTCTCCCTGATGCGGACCGTCGGGACATACACCGCTGGCGTCGCCGCGAGTGGCTCAATATCTCCGTCTCTTTCTAAGACTTGGACGGCCTCTGGAACCTACAACAACATCCAGCTCGGCTGCGCCTGGAACACGATAAACAACGCGAGCCCTGCGACGCAGGTCGGAACCTTGTACGCGGAGAACACGTTCAGCGCGGTCAACCTCAACTCTGGCGACCAACTGACGATTACGTGGACCTTCACTTACTCGGGTCCATAACTTCGTGGCCATAACTCCAGAGTCAGAAGTCGAAAAGAAAGAGATCATTTCAGACAGATGGCGCTCAAACAATTCAGCGACCCAGCTCAACGAGAAAAGCAAAGGCGAGCCGCGAAGAAGCGGTTCACAAAACCAGAGGAACACGAGAAACTCAGAACAGCATCAGCCGAACGCTGGGCCAAGCCAGAGGAGCACGACAAGATTTTCAAACGAAGATATATGCCTCATTTTGGCGAGTTATCTGAAGACCATATTGGATACTTTGCTGGATTCTTCGAGGCCGAAGGCTCATTTGGGCTCATCAAACCCGGGCATATTCAAGTCAAGATTACAAACACGGACCATCACGTCCTAGAATGGTTGGAGAAAAAGACCGGAATTGGTAACATCATAGCGCGCAAGAGTTATGGAAATCACTTCGGAAACAGGCAGGTCTACGAATGGATAGTCAGCGCTGACCAACACTGCGAACTTCTATTGGGTTCACTAAAGCGGTTTTTTGACTATCAGGGCGGCACCATACGCCATCCACCCATTACAAGAATCAACTGGGGCTTCGTCGCCGGGTTCTTCGATGGCGAAGGGGGTATCAATTTCCAGGTCCACGAAGCTCTGTACCAGCTAAGCATCACTCAGAAGGAGCGGCAGGTCCTCGACGCTATCCAGAAGTTCATCGGCTACGGGGTCATCTACGGGCCATACAGAGGCAACCCGTTCAGGCTGCTCATCGCCGGCCACAAGGACCAACTCGACTTCATCGACCATGTCCTCCCATTTTCATCAGTCAAGAGAAAGAGCCTCTTGGAGGCCAAGAAGTTCATCCAGGCCAAGGACTGGAACGCCGACGACAAGCTGCGGGATGTCCCCCTGGAACGGCTGGTGGCCGATTATGGGAAGCTGAGGTCAATCAGAAGAGTCGCCGCCAAGCACGGCGTCACCTACAACGCGATTCACGACAAGTTCGAAAGGTCGGGGTTGAAGATGCAGCCTCTCGGCACCAACCAGTTTGGTAGTCTGGTTCCGACTAAAGCTCTTAAGACGACTCCTGAGGCTCTGCCCAGTTGAAGACCCAATTCCTTCTGCCTCTTCTAGTGTTTCTACTCGTCGTGCTTGTGCCGGCCTTGTGGCCTCACGATCCTGGATGCCCCTCGACGTACTGCGTCTCGCTCCGAGACGAGGTCTCGGTCGGAACAGGGGGCCCAAACCCACAGCTCGGGCTGTCTCTCGTCCTGATTGTGCAGGTGGTCGCGGTCGCGGTCTCCGTGTCCCAGACGATGGCGGTGCTCGTAGGTCTTCGTAAGAGGCCTCCCGTCTCGGTTCTTAGGGCGCTGACGCACATCAGGGGACTCTCGCGGGCCTCTACAGGCGCAGCCTCGACCAAGTCAAACGTCTTCTGGCTGCCCATCGAATCGGCGAGCGCCGGGCGGCTCACGTCGAAGATGGTCAGGTCCCCTAACCTCTTCGGGCTGGGGAGGCGGCGGGGTTGGTGACCCCTTGGACGAGACGCCGCAAGGCAACGACCTTACTTCTTGTGGTCCTCCTTGCGTCCGACATCTGGATCAACGTTGTCCCTCCCGTCTTTGCCGCAGGCGCCCACACCTTTTATCTCGGCAATACCACCGTGGGCTCCTGTTCGGGGAAGTGCGAAAACCTCGCAACATCTACCGGGACTGCCGACACCAAGACTTCACAGAAGATCGCCAAGACAACTGGGAGCTACGAGGTCGAGCCAGACATCAGCTCGACCACCACAAGGGGGACGCCATCGCAATCCACGGTCTCGGGCTACGGCTGGGAGAGTGCCGCCCCAATCGGCGCGACCATCGCTTCGGGAACGTGGACGCTCGACCTCACCACCACTGCGTCCAGCGCCACGGGGACGGCCTACCTATGGGCCATCGTCAGGAGCTGCGCCACCATATCGGAGGGAACCTGCACATTCCTCTTCAAGAATTATGATAATACCACTAGCATCCTTGGCACGACCTCTGCCACCAAGCGGACCTATACGACAGGAACCATCGGCCCGTTCTCCAACGTTCAGTATCTCGTCATCGAGTGGTGGGTCCACTACACCGTCGCGGGTTCATCCACAACCTCGACGGTGACCGAGACCACGGTATCATCGGCCTCCGACGTGGTGACGCCCGCGTTCGAATATTCCTCCTCGCCTACCTCTTCCATCTCCATCACTCAGTCTCTGACCAGCGTCTTGGCGAGGTTGCTCACACTCTCCTCTTCAGTGTCGGTTACCCAGGCCCTGACACGGACGTTCGCAACGCTTCTGTCCCTTTCCTCTTCCATTTCCAGCACCCAGACAATGACGCAAGCACTCGGTAGGTTCCTGAGCCTCACGTCTTCTGTCTCCATAACACAAACCCTCATGCGGACATTAATAACGACGCTGAGTCTTGCTTCCACAGTCACGATAACCCAGACTCTGAAGAGGACGTTCGCTAAACTTCTGAGCTTCGCTTCCACCGTCTCCCTAACTCAGTCGCTGGCAAGCACTTTCGGTAGGTTCCTTAGCGTCATCTCCAATGTAACAATTACCCAAGCGCTCTCGAGCACCCTTGCAAGATTCCTTAGCCTGACCTCATCCGTCTCGCTGACCCAATCGCTGGCGAGAGCGCTGGGCAAGTTCCTGCGCCTTACGTCGTCAATGTCCGTCACCCAATCATTGACGCAGATCCTCGGTAGGTTCTTGACTCTGGCCTCTTCGGTCTCGATTACCACGTCCCTGACAAGCGTATTCGCGAGGCTCGTCTCCCTCACCTCCTCAATCACGGCCACCCTGTCCCTCACAGGGACTGTTGGTAGATTCCTGAACCTCACATCATCCATCACCAGCTCTCAGACCCTGACGAGGATGTTCGCCAGGCTCGTGTCGCTTTCCTCTTCCGTCTCGCTCACTCAGACTCTGGCACGAACGTTCGGTAGATTCCTCAGCCTCACCTCTTCCATGTCTATCACACAATCGCTCGCGCAGACTCTTGGTAGGTTCCGGGCCCTGACCTCTTCCGTCTCCGTTTCTCAATCGCTCGTACGGTCATTCCAGCGACTACTGGCTCTGGTCTCTTCCACTTCCGTCACCCAGTCTTTGACGCGAGTGCTCACGAGACTCTTCTCCCTCTCTTCTTCAGTCTCAATCACACAATCGATGGCACAGGCGTTAAGCAGGTTCCGGAGCCTCACGTCTTCAATCAACATCACCCAATCTCTGGCGCGGGCTCTCGCCAAGTTCCTGACCCTCGCCTCCGCCGTTTCCATCGCCCAGACTCTCGCGCGCACCTTTGGCAGGTTCCTCAGTCTGGCTTCCGCTGTCTCCGTCACACAGACTCTGACGCGTGTGCTCGGCAGACTCCTTAGCCTCACTTCTTCCATTTCAGTCACCCAGTCAGTAAGGAGAGGTGTCGCACAGTTCAGGAGCCTCGCATCATCGATAGCCTCCACTTCCGCTATTTTGGCCTCGGCAGTAGTCCATTACTTGGTAAGCCTCGCATCCACCGTCTCTATTACGCAATCCCTGACGGCTACTCTGGGTAGAATCTTCAGCAGGACCCTGAACTCCATCGTCACAGCCACTCAGACGTTGACGAGGGGGCTCGCGAAGTTCGTGACTCTGTTCTCTAACATAATCATAACCCAGACACTAACTGGAGTTAGCTCAGCAGTCTCCCTCACCGAGTCGGCCTCGATATCGCTGACTCCCTCTCTGCAGGAGTCGGTACCGGGGTCAACGTCCTACAGCACTGTCATCAGCCCCACCAGCGGCGGGAGCGCGACCTTGAACCTCAATGTTGGAGCGTCAGAAATCAACGTCGTATTGACTAGCAGCGGGGCGCCAGCTGGCACGTCCGTCAGCGGCCAGGGCATGACCCTCAGCTCGCCGAGCTCGGGTGTACCGCAGCCTTCTGGGCTGTCTTCCACTCTATTCTACGACGTCCATGTAGCGGGCGTGAGTGCGGGCACAGCGACAGTATGCCTCTCAGACCCAGGCACCGCAGCTGGCTCGACGATGCAATACTACGCCCCGCCGGGCGGCCCCTGGACCACGGCCGCAAACATTCAGGTGCCCCCGGCAGTGACTTCTGACACCATCTGCGGGGACATATCGATCTCTCAGCTGACAGCCACCAATATCGTTGTCGGTCTCTCGGGTGTCACCACCACGACCACGACCACCACTACGACCACGTCTGGCGGGGGCGGAGGAGGTGGAGGCGGCGGAGGAGGCGGACCTCCAATTGTCATTGTCAACGTCAACGTGACGTTGACGCCCGCCATCAAAGGCTCGCCGCCAGCAGTATTCCAGATAACCGGTTGCTCAGCCAGCAACGGCATACTCAACCCCTCAAAGATAGTCGGCAATGGCTCGAAGTTCCAGGTGACCACGGTAGCGAACTGCCTGATGACCCTCGCCCCTGTCAACCCGAGCGGTGGCATCTACGGCTTCAGTCAGGCCGGGGTTCTCAACGGCACGTGGAAGTTCACCTCTTGTGGGAAGGGTTCATGTCCGGCCGAGTCCAATGAGTACTACTACCAGCTCGAGAACACCTTCACTGTCGTGCTGGGCCAGGCAGGGTCGAGAGCTGGCCTCTTCACCCAGGTTCTCGGACAGAAACTGGGCGTCCCCAACTCGGTCCTTTGCAGCATCACCATCTTCCCAGACATCCCCTCGACCTCCTGTACCGGGTACTCGGACTACGGTGCGGCCGCGACCTTCGCCGAGACGCTCATCGGAACGCAACAGGGCACGAGGTGGGAGAATGCAGCTGGCGGCCCCAGCTCTACCGGGTCGATAACCAACGGGTCGGGTACCTACACTGCGAGCTACTACTTCCAACTCCTCCAGACCCTCAGCTACTCCGTGCCGCGTAGCTCCTTCGCATTCCCGACCGGCGCTGTCACCGCAGCCGGGACCGCCCTTGGGCTGCCCTACACGCCCCAGTTGACGACGACCCCGACCGGCTACTGGTTCGACGCATCTGAGTCCATAACGTTCCTGGCCAGCATCAACTCGAGCGTCACTGCCGGCGTCAGATGGTCCGCCTCCGTCGGCAGCATTTCCGCGACAGTGTCCAACACGGTCGTGGTCCGGTACGGCCTCCAGTTCCTAGAGACCTTCACCATCTCTCCCTCCAACGCCGGAGTCATCTCTCCGTCGGGAAGCGACTGGTACGACGTGGGCTCTATCGTCCACATAGGGGCCAGCCCCGCGAGGCTCTACTTTTTCAGCGCGTGGAGCTCCAGTTCGCCGCTCAACACCTTCACCAACTCGTCGGCAGCGTTCACTACGCTGACATTGAACGGACCCGCCATCATAATCGGCACATTCGTCAGGGGCAGGGTGATTCAGACCATCGTCCTGACCGTGAGCCCTGCGGGCTCGCCCAATGCCGTCTTCTCCGTGAACGGCTGCGGAGCGCGTAGCTCCACCATACCAGGAGACGGACAGCCGCACGCAATCAACGCGATTGGGGGATGTGACATCTCCCTCGCATACGCGAATGTCGGGAACACTACCCGCTACGTCTTTGCGGGAGGCGTGCCCGTGGTGACAGTGACGACGTGCGACGAGGGCCCGTGCGCTCCAGTGTCTCTCACCTACTACTTCCAGGACATGGTCACGTCGAGCTACTCTACGGTCGGCGGTGGTGCGCCGACACCTCCCATATTGAACTTCACGAGCTACGGTATGCCCGCAATCCAGGTGCTGGGAGCGCAGGCAATAAGCGTATGGATGGACAACGGAACACGCTACACCCTGCCAGCACTCCTAAGTCCTTCCTCCCAGACAGAGAGGTGGGTCACGACCACAACGTCGGCGACGGTCTCCGGGGAATTGGGTGTTGTCGCTCAATACTACCACCAGTTCATCATCACGGCATCGTTCTCCACCACATCTGTCGGAGTGACAGGATTCGGCCCGCCGGACCTCTCGTACAGCTCCTTCGGAGCCAGCTCTACGCTGACCCTGGCCGCCCAGGCCCAGACCGTCTGGGCCGACGCCAACACGACTTGGACTGCCCAGAACCCGCTGCCTGGAAGTACCTCCGCTGAGATGTGGCGGACTTCACAGCCTACGTTGGGGCTGACGAGCGGCCCGCTATCGGTCAGCCTCCACTACGAGCTCCTCTACGGATTCACGTTTGGGGAGTTCGGTCTGTCCCCCGGAACTCCCTGGTCTGTGACCCTCGACAATAACATCACTCAGTCCTCGAACTCAAGCAGCATCATGTTCGCCAGCCCTCCTGGGCTCCACACCTTCGTCGTGACCTCGCCGCTGGTGCCGCAATCTAAGAATGCCTCGCCCTTCTCGGTCTTCATAACTACACAGAACAGGGGGAGCATCATCCTTCCATTGACGCGGCAAGTGACGGTCGAGTTCACGACCGCAGTTCCTGTGATGGTATACGCCACGCAGAGCAACGTGACCTACACCATCATCAACGAGAACTTCACCCTGACCGTGGGCAGGCCGCAGCTCAACAACATCCGCGTCGACATTCAAGGTCCCAGCCCCGGCCCGACACTGCTGGTCTTCAACCTGGCGCAGGACGCACTGCCAGGACTATCGCCGTCGACCCTGTCCGTGACCCTCGATGGTGTCAGGCTGCAGCCTGCGGACTCGATATTCAGTATGATGACCCTCGCGGTAGGCAATAACGCGACCTATCTCATGACTTCCACCTCGTCTGGCTATGAACTGGTGGTTGCAATCCCCCACGTTTCGAGGCACAGGGTCGAATTGGCGACTGTGGTTGTCCAGCCTTACCTCTACCTCTACCTTCTCTTCGTGGTTGGAATAGTAACCGCCTTGGCAGCTTTGCTCTTGGCTCTGCTGTTGGCCTACCGGCGAAGAGGGAGGAAGTCCTGGTCCTCCTTCGCGTACAGACGAAGGAATAGCGGGACCCGGGTTCTGGCTTCTCGTTTGCGAAGGGCCCGAAACGCATCCGTGCCCAAAGACAGAAACTCCTAGTGGAACATAGGCAGCTCAGACTAAGCCAAGTCCGCAAAGCTGCTCGCCCTTGGAAGAGGCAGCAGGTCTGGACTCTACAGCCCACCTCAGCTTCTGCGTAAGGCCTCCACAGAATCGGAGGGTAGATTCCTAAATAGCTCGGCCAGTCAGGCAGGAAACTGCAGTTGATTGTAGGCCTAGCAGCTTACGTCCTAGTGGTCCTCATTCAGGGCATCGGCTTCGGTGAACTCTTGAAGGCGTGGAAGCCCGAGGACGACATGGCCTCGCGATTTGCGATTGCCTTGGGCGTGGGAATCTCCTCGAGTGGAGTCTCCATGTTAGTCTTCACCTCTGGGTTCAGCATCTTCGGCATCGAGTTGTTAGGAATCGGGGGCGCCGCCGTCTATCTGCCAGTCGGGATTGGCCTGGTTGCATTGTTTGCTTCGATAGTCGCGAGGCGCAGGTTCTCCTTTCCTCGGATGCCGAGTTGGGGCGACTGCCTCATCGCTGTCTTGATTGCGGCCCAGTTAATCATGCTAATCCAATATTTCGGGCAGTTTCCGTTTTTCCCGCAATATCCGAGCGCTGATTTCATACAACATTTCAACTTGGCCCGCGCCATCCTCGCTGGGCAGATCTCGTCAATCCCTTCAGGCATACTGTATTTCGGGGTCCACTATCAGATTGGGATGGCGATGTTTTTCAGCGGAGTGGACACCAACGTCGCGCGCTATACGGTCGGTATTCTTGCCGTGTTCTCTACCCCGCTCTTCTACCTTGCAGCAGCCAAGATCTTCAAGAATCGCAACGGAGCCTACGCCGGGGCGGCGATCTACGTTCTCACGGCGACGGTGTGGTTCGGGAACCTGTTCAACTCTGGACTCTATCCCGAGTTCTACGGTCTCATCTCGCTCCTGTTCATCTTGGCTGTGATGGCCCCTCTCCTCAACGAGCCGAAACGCCCCGCCCCATGGTTCTTGTTCTTGCTCGCTCTGGCTAGTGGGTTCATATCCCACTATGCGGTGCTAGTCCTTCTTCCAGTTCTGTTGGTGATGACCCTCGTCTCACTGACGAAGTCACGGGAAGACCGGATAACCTGGTTTCTCCTTCTGGGCATTCTTGCGGTTCCCGCGGTCCTCGGCGTTCTTCTCTTCCCGTCGTACTCGAACACGATTCTGGGCTTCCTGGCACCCTCGCCTGTCTCACAGAACGTACTCGGGACGACGCCGCTGGCTACTCTTCTTTCTCCGGTTCCTGTTGTTTCCTACATGGCCGTCGTGACCACAAACGACTTGGGGGCGCTCATCTTGTTCGCTCTTGCCGCAGTTTCTCTGGCGCGACAGAGAGGAATCAACAACGCAACTTCATTTTTGCCTGCCATTTTCGCGGGCGTCATAATAGTCGCCTCGCCGTTCAACTCCGTTGCGTGGCGTTTCTCTTTCATCGGCCTTGTCTTTCTGACGATGATGGCGGGCGTGGGCATCACCATGCTGATTCCCCAAGGGAGGATCGGGAAGAGGAAAGTCGTCGGCCTTTCCCTCGCGCTTCTATGTTTGGGAGCCACATTCGTAGGGTCGTGGGGTGAGCGGATGCTCACGCCTGTTCCCCAATCGGCCGAAATTCAGGGATACGTCCATTCCGCGATAGGTTGGCTGAACGACAACACGCCCCGGACCTCGGTCTATTACTCCGTCACCGATTGGCGCTTTACCGAGATGACCTACATGCTATTTAGGAGAACGGTATACGGTTTCACTTCCAACATCACCGATGCGTTCAAAACGGCGGCTGGATTCCAACTGCAGAAACCCAAATTTGTAGCGGCGATAAGCAACAATCTCTGGGATACTACGGATACATCACCGACTCGTTTGATAAACGCCACCATCGTCTGGTATCTGCCTCCGACATACATGATAGTGACGAAGTTCGTAACTGAGGACCTACCGTCAAACCCATCGGTCTACCCCTGGAACACCTTCGCCCCGAACGCCAACATGAGCTTGGTGTACACGAACCCAGACGTCGAAGTGTTCCGTATAGCCACGATAACCTCATGCCACGTGCTCCCGCAGTTCGCGCCTGAATACGTCTTGGAATGCCCATGAAGGGCTAAAGGTTTCACGAGCAGGTCAGTCGGATGCGCCGGCTCACCACGTCCAGGTAGGCCGCTGCCGCACCACCGGGATTCGACTTCCGTTCAATTACGTCCTTGCGATGCTCCACGGCTGATCTATCGCGGCAGGTTGTCTGGAACGTAAATACATAGAGGCTCTTTCGAGAATCTCCAGAGTGTAATCGGGTAATGCGTCTGAGGTTGGTTTGAATCTGGTTGAAAGCCCGACTTCTGAATGGCGCTTCTTATGATAGGGGCGGCAGAGTGTGATTCCGTTGTCTGCGTCGAACCTGAGTCCTGGGTAATCCCTGAACGGCTTCAAATGATGGGCCACAATGTCGTTATTAGATCCGCAATCTTTACAGGTAAAGGCATCCCGTTCATACACGGATCTCCTCCACGCGTTGTACTCGTCGCTTTCTCTCAGAGCTTTCATTTCGTCGGTTATTCCGCCCTTCCAGTTCCAATGGTTTGGCCCTTTGTGGGCTGCGCCTCTATCGGCGGCAACTTCTGGATGCTCAAAGTGAAATTTCATGTGAGATGTTGACATCTTGGACTTGGTTTCTGGGCTACATCCCTTGCCGAGCCAAGGCCGAATCTTCCCTCGCCATTCATCTGGTATGGTGTGACCTTTTTTGAACCCACTTGTCTTCGCCCTTTCACGTGAAACCTCTACTGCCTCTGGATGAGAGGCATAGAAATCCTTGAGTGACTTTTTGACTTCTGGTCTCTTCTTTCCAATCTGACATAATTCAGAACACCCATGCGAACAGAACTTTGCTCCTTTGTGTGTGGTCTTGAATACAGAATTACACCGAATGCACTCTTTTACAAATCGTCTTCGCTGACCTTTGTTGTATAGACTGACGCAGTTAATGCAGACGTAGTTTCTATATTTGATATTACTCGGAGACCAATTCGTTGCAGTTATTTTACTCCTACATTCTCTGCATGTCGGTTCTGATGGATTTGGTTGTTCAAAAATAGAAATCAACCTCGCTCAAGTGCGTCCGATTGACCAGGTGATCTTGAGTGTGTTTCCAGCAACGAACGAGTCGGGACCGAAGGTTCCTTCGGCGTAGATGATTACGTTAGAACCCGAGTGGAGCTCGGTCTGAAGGCAGGCCACCTGGACGTTGTTGTCGGTCTCGGCCGCTGTGAATGTGTTCACTACGGTTGTTGTGACAGTGGCACCCGCTGTCCCAGCCGTGACCGTCCCCGCGACGTCTGTAAGCCCGCCAGACTCGATCTCGTTCGCAGTCGAGGTGGTCTTGCACGGACCCGAATTGGAAGTGTCGGAGGCGACCGGTGTTGTCGAAGATTCCGACACGCCAATCACGGTTGCGGTGTCGGCCGATGTGCAGGTTATCGTCCCGGATGCGCCGAAGGTCTTGCATTGTTCAAAATCGCGGCCGACGTTGGTTATGAGGACTGTCGGGTCGAGGGTGTAGGTAATCCCATTCGAACAGAACAGGATGCAGCTCGCGCCCCAGAATTGGCCTTTGAGCCAGCCTCCCACAATCAGCCTGATGTCTACAAACCGCTGCTCCTGGTGCGTCATGCTGACGGAGAACTGCACCTTGAGGCTTGACTGAGCACCGAGTCCTCCCTGAGCCCGGAAGGGATTGGGATACACCAAGTAAGCGTAGGCGCCCACGATTAGGACTATCACGAGTACCGGTACCACGACCTTCCAGCTTCTGTTGCCTGCCTTGGCCAAGGTTCAGCGTCGCGTGCCCAGCAGAGCGGAATAAAGGTTTGGGAGCCGACAAGGTAGCAGTTCGGTGTGATGCCCCAGAACAATCCTTAATTGATGTCTGAGAAGAAGCATGGTGCCAGTTGAAGTCGTTAACCTACGTTCTCATCGGAGTAGTGGTCATCATTCTGGGGTCCATCTTCTTCTCTTCAGGCTTCGACCCGGCTGCGGACCAACCAACGACATTCACCATTGCTGGAGCGGTGATAATGCTCGGCCTGGTCCTGTTCTTCCAAGGAATCTACAGACGCGGGCAAGAGAGCAAACCCAAGCAAACGAGCTGAAAATCGGCAGTCCTTCGCCGAGTCTGTTGATCTGTAAGCGAATCGGGCCTAGCTACTTGACAAACGCAGCCACGAACTTTCTGTAGGCTTCTTCGAAGTGTACGGGCTTGAGCGGAGACTTGAACCCGTAGGCGCATATCTCGTTGACCTTCGCAAGCCTTCGAGTGCTCGCCGCACGGCGGGTGGCCCTCAACACGTCCAGCAGGATGTTGCCTGCGTTCGCGCCGTCTGAGGTCCGCAGGTAGACGTCCACGGTGGCAGGGGAGCCAAGGAAACCGCTCCCCTCCGCCCAGAAGTAGCTCGTCCTGTCGTTTCCCAGGTAGTCGACGAAGTCTGTCGTCCCGGCTATCGTCTCGAACTTGTACGGGACCTCGGCAGCAACAGAGGCTGTCTTGACGCCGCGTTTCGCCATCTTGATGCCTTCGTCTGTTGTGTTGAGCGTCTCCGAGCCGCCGCCGACGTCCAGCTGGTAGCTCTTCGATATCTTGACACCCCTGTTCACCATGAGGTTGAGGAGCCCCTTGTGGAAGACGGTTCCGCCGAACTGGCTCATCAGGTCGTCTCCGACCAGCGGGAGCTTGGACTTCGCGAATTTGGCGACGAGGCTCTTCCTGCGCAGCAGCAGGGACGGGGCGCAGTTTACGAAGGCGCATCCTGCTTCAAGCG
Source organism: Nitrososphaerales archaeon (assembly GCA_032906765.1). Classification (NCBI taxonomy): domain Archaea; kingdom Thermoproteati; phylum Nitrososphaerota; class Nitrososphaeria; order Nitrososphaerales; species Nitrososphaerales archaeon. The sequence goes on along the minus strand of JAJTZB010000005.1, from coordinate 153,134 downwards.
CTGCGAGCGCGTATCCTTCAGACGAGGCGTCCGAGCCGGAAGAGATCAGGTTGACAAGGATGTCGGCGTCTGCCGCCTCGAGCTGCCTGGCGACCTCGGCCCTGTCAGCGGTCTCCAGCCTGCTGGACCTGAGATGAGGCGCTGCATCTGCCGCGGAGATGCCTGCGCTGACCTTCACCCTTGAGGACTTGGGCTCGACGTACCTTCTGGCGACGTTGGGAGCGGCAAATATCGCCTTGTGGAGGTCCAGACCCACCTTCCTCGGGTCGACGTCGAAGGCTGCGACCACTTTGAGGTCGCTCGCCCTCATCCCTGCGACTCTTGGATGCCAGAGCCCCTCCGTCCCTCCCGTTGAGTAGTACTCCAGCCCCTGAACAAAGACGGAGGCACAGTTGCCCACGCCAGCGACAGCTATCCGTGATTTCATTGTCGACGTCACTTGAACTTCGCGAAGGCCGCGACCAGGCCAACAATCAGTAAGAGAACACCGAGTGCGTAATAGACTGCGACGAGTGGGGGAGCCATACCGGGGTCTGCGGCGTTTCCGTAAGTGTAGTAGATGAGCAGCCCTCCGAAGCCTATCACTATCAGGCCGACCAGGCGAATGAGGGCATCGACCCTCGACTGCTGTGCGGTAAACGTCAACGCTTGTCTCGGCCAGCCAGAAACCATTGAGTATTAGAAGTTCTCGGCGTAGCCTAGGCGCTTTTCATGAGTTCGAGCTTCTCGGGCAGATACTTGTCGACTATGTAGCTGAGGCCGTACCTCGCGAACGCCTCCTGCTCGCTCTTCTTCTTGATCTTGAGGAAGGTGTCGAGTTCGTCGTGCCACATCTTCTCCGTGTACCGCGGGTCGGCCTTCAGCTCGTAGAGCCTCTTGATGTCCACATCAGTGAGCTTGTCCGAGGGAAGCTTGTACTTCACGATGTCCGAGGCCCAGACGCCCAACCAGACGGCCTTGGGCGTCGTCAGCTCCCTCAAGTGCGCGGCGTTGGCTGAGTTGTGCAGAACAATTCCTGACCGACCTCCTATGAAACGTTCCTCGCCGGGGATCGAGAAGTCATAGACATACTCATCAACTTCCTCTGACTGTTCAATCTGGGCGACCGGGTCGAATGCAACGTCACTCTCGACCAGTTTCAACACGGCCTTCGCTTTGCTCACCACCTCCTCAGGTGTTCGGCGTGACGAGCAGGCTAACAGGTGTTCGAGTGTCTGAATGACGCGCGCCCTGTTGATTCCTCCTTCTGTCCCCTTCGCTCTTACCTCACACAGCCGACGGTACGTGTACCTGCTTCTGAGGTCGTGATAATTGTGCCTCCCTATTTCCTGCCTAATTTCCATCAATCTGCTCGCGACTGCTGGAAACGCCTTGGGCATTAGGTACGAACTGCTCCCCCCAGAGGTCAAGTGCTGCGCTATGAATACCATGTCCTTTTGATGCAAGATGACAGACTGAACCTTCTCCACCTCGGTTCTTCCTGAAACCAAGAGCGAGAAACCGTCCTTGCTGATGGAAGTCATTACTCCCATTAAGCCGAGCAGGTACGAGAGCTGGGCTATCAGGAGCGGGTTTTTCATCTTCCAGCACAGGGTGCCGCTGTTGATGACATAGCCATCGCCGAAGCAACCCCGCAAGTACTCAAGAGCGTATACTTCCTTAACGGAGAGGATTTGCTCCGGGACGCGCTTGTTCGCGAATCCTGCACCACATAGCTTCGCAAAGAGCGCTGCGATTGGGACAGAGGAGAGGGTCAGCGTGACGCTGTGCCCTTCCTCGTCAGCGCTCAAAGAGACGTGGCAGCCGGGAAAGACGGAGCTGAAACACTTCTTGGCGTCCTCGACGACATCGACCTCCTCCAAGTTGAAGCACAGGTTGACAGAGTGAGGTCGTCCTCCGGCGTAGCCGATCCATCCTTCTGCAGTGTAGTAGCCCAGCAGGCGTGCGAAGTCCTTTGTCAACCAAATGATGGCGGGACATGGGTTCCTGCGGGTTCCCGCCCTTGACCTCGACATGATGTAAGAACCGTCTGGCGACTGTCCAAGGTGCGGCGACTTTGAGAAGAAGGACTCGTCGAGCCTTCTCCTCCTGTGGTGAGGAGAGGACACGCCCTTCCGTATTAGATATAGGCCGAGCTGTCCAGAGTCGGGTTGCTCCAACAACTCCCTCGCTACGTCGAACATTACTGTCGGTTTCCGGTCGATTGACGATCTCCTCGATATCGCCAAGAGGTCACCCACCCTGATTTCCGAGGTGGGAGCCGAGACGATTCTTCCCTCCCTCAGAACGAAAACGCTGTGGTTCGGCGTAACCCAAACCGATCGGCCGCTGTCGCTGGTCAGCTGGTACATCCTCCCCACGTGCCTGTGGCGGATGACCGACGAGATGGGCCTGAAGACCACCTTGTTCCGGTCGTCCAGGGTCAGCGCTTCGTATGGCACTGCGAATGTAACTTCGTTCCCGTTCTCGTCATTCATGCTGCCGTATGTCCCCAGACATTCGTCCACGAACTCTCCAATCGGCGTCACTTGGATTCGCCCGCCAGCATCTCGGACTACGACAGGCTCGTCGCGCCTGACTGAGCCTGATTTTATGACCATCGCGATGTGCGCCCCCCAAGGGTCGGCATCGCACAGTATCCCCACCGGAAGCTTCAGCTCCTGGTTGAGGCGCCTCAGGAGATAGCGGGTGGACCTCGGCGGCTGCCCGGCCGTGTTGATGAGTATCGCCTTGTACTTCCGATGGACTCTCTCCTCCACGAACCTTGTGAAAAGACCGCCCTTCTCTATGGCGAGGACCATCTCGGCGTCGGTATCTGCGAACTCCGCAGTTGTCAGTGCAGGCCCGATCATGACCCCGTCAGGGTTGGCAGAGAGGTCGGCTTTCTTCCCCTCGTAGCCGGGGACCGTGTACTCGATGGTCATGTTGCCGAAAATCGAGCTTCTCTCCTCAGGGTAGATGTTGAGCCCCTCCCTCGCCATCTGCATCAAGACCTCGAGGTCTGTGATTAGCTCGTCGGACTCGGCCTGGTCGACGAACTCGACGTTGAACGCCTGCGCGGAGTAGTAGACATCTCTCAGAGTCGACGTCCGCTTCTCCTCGACGAGCTTCTTGGCGAAGTAGGCCAGCCAGATGAGCTGCGTGAAAGGCCTGATGTGCTTGATGTTGGCAGAGGATCTCTTCACTTGTGCAGAACCGAGGACGAACTGCTGAAGCTTCTTGTCGTAGACTATGTTGCCCACGGACCTGCTCGCCAAGGTCAGACTGGGGAACCTGCCCGCGTCCAGGTCGGAGTAGACGGTCCGCCCGAGCTCCTTCAGGAGCGTCTGGGCGCTACTCTTCCTTGCTTCCGCTGTACTCGTCGATTTTTTCTTGGCCAATCTCTGTCTTCTCCGGTTCAGTCTCTGTCTTCTCCTCCTGTTCGGTCTCGGTCTCAGTTGAAGCCTCCTGCTCACCCTCGCCTATGAGCTTGCGGTAGCGGGGCATCTTCTTCTGGTCCGCGAGGTCCGTCGCGAACTTGGCGATTAGAGGAAGGTACTTGCCGTATATGTTCATCTTCCTCTGGACTGCCTCCATGCTGCCCTTCTTCGAGAGGTACAGCCCCAGCCTCCTGAGCGCCTCCCTGGCGGCGTTCCTGATCTCCCGCTCTATCTCCGGCCTGTCCGCGATGTACTCCTTGCCGACAGTCTTGTACGGAATCCTCGTGCTGCAATTATGAGAGAATATCCCAAGTCCGTGTAGATAGTTGGGGAGGGTGTCTCTCTCTGTCTCAATGTTGTAGTAGCTCCCCTCGTAGGGAAGGGAATCGATTCGAGTCACTTTGACGAATTGAACGTCCCCCTTCGCAACCTTGTCTAGCACGTCGACGTGAAGAAGCCCAGAGGCGGTCGAAATGGAGATTCGGGATCCGGGCTCGAAGGCGCCCCCGATATGCTGCCTAACTGCGGAAGGGATTACCCCCCTTTTGTCGGCCAAGATGAAGGCGGGGATTTTTTCTGCTAGTGAGGGTCTGTACTCGCGAGAAAGCATTCCTCCGTGTGAAGCGACGACCGAATGGTACAAGTGCTCGGCCCGACTGGAATTCTCGCCACCTTGTATATCAATCAGGTTGTGGTTGTGGTAACTCCTTAGAGTAGCATGCGAACCGACCAGTTGTTGCAGCATGAAGATTCCATACGCAAGTTCCGAACTCGACGTCGTGGCCTGAATTCGACCGGACTTCCGGTAAAGGTAACCGTCCCCAACGAAGTATGAATCCAACATTTCTTCAGCGAATTCACTCGCGCAAGAGAAGACAAAGTCGGGGACGCGCTTCGAATAGGAGTCCACTCCCGCTCTGAGGCCATGAGTGAACAGCAACGAAAACGCCTTGTTGTAGACAGTGATTTGGACTGCCTTGTCTTCTTTCCATTGAATTGGCGCGTCAAGTCCGAACAGTGAATATAGAATGTCCCTGACCTCGCGGTGAAGCGCGAGTTCGTTGCGGTGGAACGAAAATGACACGAAGTTGTTCTTGGACTGATTGCTACATCCCTCCGATAGATAATAGCCGAGTAGTCTCGCAAACCTCTTGTCAAGCCTCAAGATCGCGGGGACGGGCTTCCCATGCGAGCGGTACCCCATGATCAACAATCTTGCCCTCTGGGTTCCGTCGCTCTCCAGCCTGAGGTATGCCCACAATGGCACTCTGTCATGCCTTCGCCAGTTTCCGATTTGCGAAGCATCGACGCTGAGAAGCTTGGAGAGCGTCGACTTGGTCTTGCCGTAGAGCAGGTTCTTAGCGCCTAGTACTGTGATTTCCCTTTCCAGACCCGCTCTTGCAAAGAGGTCAATCAAGTCAAGAGACTTGGCCAGGTAGGTATTCGTTTGGGGAAGTCTCTTCGATGCGATTAGATATTCATCCAAAGTTATGCTGCTTGCTGACTTTACTTCAATGCCCCTGGGAGTCATGACTAGAAGAGGGTGCTCAGGGCTGACGTGCACGACCCTTCCCTCTTCCGACGTGATTCGAAGTACACCCCCACCAGGCCGTTTCATGAAACGCTTGATAGGAACGTATTCCACTTGGAAGGTGTCGGGGTTCAGCGACGGAACAAGAATGTCCCTAGTAGGGGTGATGTATCTGACATCGCCTTCGCATTTGATATTGCATGACCGATTCTCCTCCTGATCGACCAATTCCCCAATGGTCGTAACCTTTGCCTGCCCATCGACCTTGGCCAGGAGTTTTTCGTAAGCTGGCAGGCAAATGTGCGTTATCACACCGACAGGCGCCTCCTGCGGGACGTGATAGCGCCTCCAGTCCAACTCTTCGTTGACGACTTCGAAGCTGACATCACTCGACTCGTCATAAAGAAGCGGGATGCGGTTTGCGAACCTGAACAGCTTGATCCCAGGCTGCAGGATCTTTCCGCCGTAGACGACGGCTACCTCGACCAGGAACGGGAAACCGGAGTAGGAGGACGGCGGTCTCGCCACTACGGTTGAGAACTCGGGCTGGAGTTCCTTGTTCACTCCCGCGAGCAGAATCTGCTCGCCGACTGGGGAGAGGACTGCGGCGTCGGGCTGGAGGAAGTCAGGGAACCTCTGGAGCGCGTCGACCATGGCCACTATCTGGTTGTTGTTCAGCCTCTTCGGAGGGAGCCTGGGGCTGATCCCCGCGAACTCGAGGAATCTTGTCGCTATCCTCTCCCCCACCCTGTGGAAGTGCGAGACCATGAAGGTCTTCATGTCATGCTCTTCCGACAGCTTCACGATTCTCTTGAAGGCCTCGACGTCAATGCCGTGGGGATGGGGCAGCGTCTCCTTGGGCGGGATCGGCATCGAGCTTGTGGCCCGCTCGTAGAATGTCACCTGGCCCAAGGGGTCGATGAACGTGATGTTGGCGTAGCTTGCGACCAGGGCTGTCTGTTTGAAGTAGTCGCCTATCTTCTGGGAGGCGCGCAGATAGTCGCCCTCCAAGGCCACGTCTACCCTCGTCCCTGTCGTCCCGTCCGCCTCGCTCGAGGACCGCTTCAGGACCACGGGCCTGTTCTCGCCTATGTCGATTATCATCTCGAAGGTGTGCTTCTTCTTCCCGTCGTGGGACGTAGTGATCACGACAGGTTTGTTGGTCGTGATCTGTCCGTAGAGGATAGCCATCGTGCCACCGAGGCCGAACATGCCCCTCGACTGCCGAAGGACGTACTTCGAACCGTAGAAGACCTTGCCGAAGGCGCTGGGCACGTGCTGGGGAGCCACGCCGGGGCCGTTGTCGGTGACCGTCAGGCGGTACGGCTTCGGGTCTGGGATGTCGGGGGAGGGGTTCTCGGAGATCATCCTGACGTAGACGTCAGGGGGCGTCCCGGCCATCTCGCACGCGTCGAAGGAGTTGTGAAGGAGCGCGACAGCATGCCCGCCAATGAACCTCTCGACTCCCTCAACCGATATGTCGTAGACCCACTCCGAGTCTGACGGAACCTGCTCCACGTTCTTGACGGCCAGCGCGCCCGCGTCGGACCAGACCACCTTCCTGAGTGCCTCTGGCAAGTCTTCAGCAGCGAAATTGGTCCTTAGCCAGTTCTTCTGCACACTCTTGTGATATGCGTTAGTCAGGTTGGTCCGCGGTTTCCTGACCAAGGACTCTCTAAAGGGCCCGACGGCCAGCGAATCGCACTCTGGGGCCAGACCCTCTCGAATATAGATGAGGTACGAACCCCTGAAATACGTACTCCTTCCTTTTACCACCCGCTCGCTTGCTTTCTGGTAGCCGCATGCGAAATGCCGGCCCAGCAGAGTAAGGAGGTACTTGAAGTCGGTGAAGAGGCGCTCGCTCGAAGTTGCAAGCGTAATCTTTCGGTTTCGCTTCGAAGTTTGAACGTGGCCGTCTCCGCGGATGTATGCGTTGAGATATTCTGAGGCGAAGACATCCGAAGAGTTGAACACAGGCCACGGAATGCGCTTGTCTTCCGACCGAGTCCCTGTGCGTAGAACCTTCTGGAAGAGGAACGCAATCGTGGCATCGTTGACTACGACGTTGACCGCGGTTTCGTGCTCGACTGTTACCGTTGGTTCTATGTTGAATACTACCTTCAGGCAATTGACCAAATCGGAGACGTGGGTGCGTAGCTCGTGTGTTCCGAAAGAGAAAGAAAGTTTGTAGCCTTTCGAGATTGAGCCCTCGCTCGTGAAGTAACCCAATATTCGCATGAGCTCAGGCGAAATCTTGAGCTTGGCCGGCAGGCCCCCCCGCCCCTGCCTTACCGAAATGGTGAGCGCCACGGCGTCCAGTCCGTCAATGGGGTTCTCCCGCACGTACAGGTACGGGACGGAGTCGGTGTGAACCCAATCCCTAGGGATGGCATAGCGGGTGCGACCCCTCTTGGAAGTCATCGCATAGACACCCCGAGACAAAGTTTCCAGTTGGCCTCTGCGTCGCAGAGCACCAATCAAGTTCTCTGCATTGGCGAATCCAAGACTTTGGGAGTTTGATCGTAGCTCTTCGAACGTTGTTTCTTTGCCTCCAATAGTCGCGAGCAGAACTGCCTGTTTCGATGGTCTCGTGGGGTACTGCCTGGATATGCCGTGCACCATGATCAGGCCCATGTCGTCGTCGCCCAGGGCCGCAATCTCCTCAAGAAGGTCTATCTCGGTGACTTCGCGAAGTAGGTTTGTCGTGGCCGAGGGTACCAATACCCTGTCCCCACGAGCTAGGAATCTGGTTTCTTTGCATGTCACTCCCAATCTTTCGCCGAGAACGAAGACGTTGTGGGAAGATGTAGTTCGAACGGCTCTTCCTTCCTGAAGCTTGACCGACCAGAGTTTCGCAGGAGACCTGTGCTTGAAGACCGATGTCACTTTCCTGAAGCACATCTTGAGGTTCTCATCAAGGGTAAGGACCTCGATTCCGTCTGAGGCTGCCCTGTAGTGCGTGGAGTCGAGCCGCATGCAGCCCCTCCGGCTGAGTTCTCCTTCTACCAGCTCGCCTATTGGCGTGACTTGGACCCTACCGCCTACGCGCACCAGCACAGGCTCATCATATGGGAAGGAGTTCTCGACCAACTCCCTGACGGCCATGTAGAGGGCGCGGGCCGGATTTGTGAAGCCTGCGAGGTCGCGGTTACGGTAGAAAAAATTCGGACGGGCTTATCTCCGCGAAGGTAGCCAAATCAGCTCATCACCTCCGCAGCCTCGTAGTACCATGCATCAAGTCTTCCCTCGTCAGACTGACCAACGAGTGAACCCCCAATAACAAACATGCAGACCTGCCCGCTCGAGCAGTATGTATGTGAATCGGATTCATGGTGAACCCTCGATTTTGCGCAAGTGCTCAGCTATCGTCTCTGGAGAGAGGCCTTCCCAGAGGAACATCCGCTCCATCTTGCGCTTTGTTCTTGCCTTCTGCAGCATGTTGTAGACCGTCCTGTGCTGGCTTCCCGAAGCGAGCATCTTGACCGCCTCTGAGGCAAGCTGGACCTCCGCCGCGTCCCCTATGATGGAGACAGTTCTGCCGTAGACTGAGAGGTAGCACTGCGTCAGCTCCTCGATCACCCTCCTCGATTTGCCCTTCAGACCAATGACGCGGCCCCTGATCCTGGCTAGAGAGTTGGTGTTGTTCCCACCGTAGTCACGGAGGTCCATCACCTCCAGCCCGACGCCTTCCTCTGCGAGGCGCCTAGCTCTCTGGGGCGAGAATCCCCTTCCGATTGCCTCTACCACCCTCACCGCGGTGAACGGGTCGGCCTTATCGACCGAGGTCGCTTTCACGGACACGACGCCTTCCTTGCTGTCTACGGTGAGTTCTATGCCGAGCTCGTCCTCTAGCTGTTTCTTCGTGACACCCTCCCTCCCAATCAGCGCGCCTACCCTCTCCAACGGCACCCGGACGGTCTGCTCGAAGCTCATTCGGTCAACCTCTTCAGGAGCACGTCTGCTTCATCCTCGAAGATGCCGCGCCTCCTAAAGAACCTAACCACGTTGAAGAGGTCCCTGAGGAGGAACTCGCGCGCCCTGGGATGAGAAGCCAGCACGGCCGAACCCATGTCGAAGAGGAGCCTCTCCTTCCCCCACTTGAAGATGTTGAATTCGGAGAGGTCGGCGTGGACGAGCTTCGCCGCCTTGTAGAGCTTGGAGACAGACGCCAGCGTCCAATCGTAGTCGTCCCTGTCCACCTCTGTCTCAACGAAGGTGGGGGCGGCCCTGGGCGGCTCGCCGATGAACTCCATGACAAGGATGTTCCTGTAGAACCCAGTGGGCTTGGGAACCCTCACCCCGACCGAGTCTGCCAACTGGAGGTTCTTGAACTCCTTCTGGACCCAGAGGTTGATTATCTCCCTTGAGCCGGCAGGTAGCCTACCGAACCTCCTGTCGCCGGCTATGTAGGCCATACGCTTCTTGAACTCCATGCTCGCAGTGAGGTATATCTTCACAGCAACCGGGGTACCGGCCGGGTTCACACCGTAGTAGACTCTGGACTCCTTCCCCGCCGCCACCACTCCGTGCAGGTCGCGGAGCTGGCGCCTCTTCACTAGTTCCTCCACAGCAAGGAGGGTTTGCCTGTCGAAGACCTCCTCCATCACCTTTCTCTGGTCCGAGTCCTTCCTGAGGTAGCGGTTCTCGCGCTCGGAGCGGAACATCCTATCCTCTACCTTCCTAGACTCGTCCTCGCCTTCTTCCACGCCGTGGCGTATTTGGTGCAAAATTTATAGATTGGAGAACGTACGTCCAAAAGGACGCTCGAGCCAAGGAGTTGTTCGGTTGTCAGATGAAACAGTGAAGCAGAGCATAGACCGTGAGGGAGCGAGCGGAAGCGCTGTTCCCGAGGCGCTGCTGGCCCAAGAGAAGAAGAGAAGCGAGGAGCTCCTCATGAAGCTGAAGTACCTCCAGGCTGACTTCGAGAACCACAGGAAGAGGGCTGACAAGGAGATGAGGGAGGTCGAAGAGGCTTCCGTCAGGGGACTTGTGCTCAAGCTGCTGAGCGTCCTCGACGAGCTGGGGCTCGCGACGGAGAACGCCAAGTCAGGGAAGGGAGGGGAGCTGCTGGAGGGGATCAAGATGGTCCACAAGAACCTCAACGCTGTGCTCGAATCCGAGGGGCTTCGGAAGATCAAGGCGGTGGGAGAGCCGTTCGACCCGAAGGTGCACGAGGCGGTGGAGAAGGTGGAGGGGTCTTCAAAGGGCGATGTGGTCGTTGGCGAGATCAGGCCAGGATACATGTTCAGGGGGCAAGTCATTCGGCCCAGCATGGTAAAGGTTGAATTGGCGTCGAAGGTGGCCAAGGTGGAGGGAGCGAAGAAGCATGAGTAGCCAGCGAGAGAAAATTCTGGGCATAGACCTGGGAACGACCAACTCGGCAGCTGCCGTCATCGAGGGAGGCCGGCCGGTGGTCATCCCGAGCGCAGAGGGTGCAACTCCGGCAGGGAAAATGTTCCCGTCCGTAATTGCCCTCACGCAGGAAGGGCAGCTGCTGGTGGGGGAGCCGGCGAGGCGCCAGGTCGTCACTAACCCCGAGGGCACGATTTTCGAGATCAAGCGGAAGATGGGGACGGACTATAGGGTCAGGGCGTTCGGGAAGGAGTACTCGCCCGAACAGTTGAGTTCGTACATCCTTCAGAAGATCAAGCACGACGCCGAGGTTTTCCTGGGTTATCCCGTCAAGAAGGCAGTGATCACAGTGCCGGCCCACTTCAACGACAACCAGAGGCAGGCCACGAAGGACGCCGGGGAGATAGCGGGCCTCGAAGTCGTCAGGATAATCAACGAGCCGACCGCGGCTTCCCTTGCCTACGGACTGGACAAGTCTGAGAAGGAGATGAAGATACTGGTCTTCAGCTTCGGCGGAGGCACTCACGACAGTACGATAATGGAGTTCGGCAAGGGTGTCTTCCAGGTTCTGGCAACGTCCGGGGACACGCAGACTGGAGGGACGGACGTAGACAATGCAGTGATGGGAGTGCTGCTTCAGGACTTCAAGGCGAAGACTGGGATAGACCTCAGGTCTGACAGAACGGCGATGGCAAGACTCAAGGAGGCAGCGGAGAAGGCCAAGATAGAGCTCTCGAACCTCATCTCGACGGACATAGACCTTCCCTTCATCGCATCAGATTCTTCGGGTCCAAAGAACCTTCACTACACCCTGACGCGGTCCAAACTGGAAGAGGTGGCCAAGCCGATAGTCACGAAGACGGAAGAGACAATCAGGAAGGTGATGAACGACGCGAAGCTCTCGCAGACGCAGGTCGACAAGGTCATTCTCATCGGCGGGATGACGAGGATGCCGATGGTCAGGAAGTTCGTCGAGGACGTGGTGGGCAAGCCGGCAGAGAGGGGTGTGGACCCGATGGAGTGCGTGGCCATCGGAGCTGCGGTACAGGGTGCCGTGCTGGCGGGCGAGATCAAGGACATCCTTCTGCTCGACGTCACGCCACTCTCGCTCGGGGTCGAGACGCTGGGTGGTATCGACGAGAAACTCATCGAGAAGAATGCGACGATCCCGACCAAGCGGAGCAAGGTATTCACCACAGCCGCCGACTTCCAGACCGCTGTCACCATTCACGTCGTCCAGGGCGAGAGGCCCATGGCCGCCGACAACGTCTCTCTGGGCATGTTCAACCTGGCAGGGCTCCCGCCTGCCCCGAGGGGTGTCCCGCAGATTGAGGTTACGTTCGACATCGACGCGAACGGTATCCTCGTGGTCGCGGCAAAGGACGTCGGGACTGGAAAGGAGAACAGGATTACAATCACCGCTTCGACGAAACTCTCCAAGGAGGAGAAGGAGAGGCTCGTCAAGGACGCCGAGTCTTACGCCGAGCAGGACAAGAAGAAGAGAGATGAAGCTGAACTCAGGAACGAAGCAGATTCGATTCTGTACACCGTGGAGAGGACGAAGAGAGACCTTGAGGGAAAGGTCGAGAAATCTGCCCTGGAAAGGGTCGACGCGGCAGCGCAAGAGCTCAAGAAGGCCCTCGACGGCAAGGACGTAACCGCGATTCGAGAAAAGAATGAGACGCTGAAGAGGATTCTACAGGAAGTGGGCGCGTCAGTCTACCAGCAGGCCCAGAAGCAGGGAGCGCCGCCCGGCGACCAGGGCCAGAAGGGGGACGTCAGCGACGCTGACTACAAGGTAGCAGACGACAAGTAGCGGTGGGATAGTTGGCCGAGAAGGACTTCTATGCCGTCCTCGGAGTTCAGAAGGGAGCCTCGAAGGATCAGATCAAGGACGCCTACAGGAAGTTGGCCATGCAGTTCCACCCCGACAGGAACAAGTCTCCCGGGGCTGAGGAGAAGTTCAAGGAGATTTCGGAGGCCTACGCTGTCCTCTCAGACGACGAGAAGAGACGACAGTACGACGCATACGGGCAGGAAGGATTCTACCAGAGGTACAGCCCGGAGGACATCTTCAGGGGGGCCGACTTCGGCGACATCTTCCGCGGGATGGGATTCGGCGGCTTCGACGACCTCTTCGCCCAGTTCTTCGGTGGCGGGACCAGGCAGCGAGCGAACAGGGGAGAGGACCTCACCTACCATCTCGAGCTGAACCTCGAGGACCTCATCGAGGACTCCACGCGGGAGGTCGATGTGCCGAGGAAGGAGATATGCCCGACGTGCGACGGCAGCGGGGCCAGGCAGGGCACCTCTCCCAGGACGTGCGGAAACTGCGGAGGGACGGGTCAGGTCCAGAAGGTGCAGTCCGCGGGTTTCGCGAGGCTCGTCAGGGTCGCGACCTGCGGCAAGTGCGGCGGGAGGGGGTATGTCGTGGACTCGCCCTGCAAGGACTGCAGGGGAAGAGGGGTGAGGGAGAGAACCAGGAGGATCAGTGTCGTCATACCCGGTGGGGTGGACGACGGACACACGCTGAGGCTCAGAGGAGAGGGGAACGCAGGGGAGAACGGGTCTCCGCCCGGCGACCTCTACCTGGTGGTCAACGTGAAGCCTCATCCCAAGTTCAGGAGGGAGGACGGCGACATCTATCTCGAGACTCAGGTTGGCGCAGTCGATGCGATGATGGGTGCTGAATTGAGCGTGCCGACGCTGTACGGAGACGTGAAGCTGACACTCCCGGCTGGGACGCAGCCCGGGCAGCGCTTCCCAATCAGGGGGAAGGGACTCCCGAGGCTGGGCGGAAGGGGGAAGGGGGACGAGTACGTGAGGGTCAACATCGTCATCCCGAAGAACCTGACCGGCACGCAGAAGGAGCTACTCCGGAGATTCGCGGAAGAAGATCACCGGAGGAACTTGTAAATCATCAGGAACGGGACGTCCTCTATCTCGCGGACGGCCTCCTTAGCGCCCATGCTGTTGTCCAACGCAAGGGAGACCGACCTCTTCCCTGCGAGGTTCACTATGGCGCACGTCCTGATCAACCGAAGCGCTTCTCCCTTGTTCACGACTTCGCCGAAGTAGAACTCCTTGGAGATGTGCATCTGCAGCTTCCCCTCAGTCACAGTCCGCCCGATCAGTTCCTCGTCGCAGATGTTGACCAGGACGTTTCCCTTGTACTCCGCAGTTCTGACAGCGAAGCTGGTGTCGGCCACTCTACGCTACCTTTGCGACTGAGCGCGCGCCGCAGGCTTCGCACACCATGAACCACATGCGCTTCTCCTTCTCGAGGTGGGTGTCGGGGCTGCCACAGACTGGGCAGATGACGCCGTCCTTCATGTAGCGCTGAAGCAGCTGCAAGAATGACTCCTTGTCTTTTCTCCCGATGAACACGGCCCGCTCCCCGTCCAGCGAAGCCGCTGTTGCCAGCTCCTTCGCCAGGTACATCAGGACTCTGCTCGGCTCCCTGTTGAGGAGCTTCGGAAACAGGGAGTAGTTGCGGAATATCGTCTTGTTGCCGACCCAGAACACGGCCGGCTCAGGGAGCTCCATACGGAGTGCGCCCGATTTCTTGGCGTCTTTATCCAGTCCAGCCCTAGCCCTAGACAAGAGCTCGTCGTAGCTTCGCGCCATCAGGAGAAAAATCCCGTCTCGGGTATTTCAACCCTTCTGGGAAAAGACGTAAAGCATGATGGCGGAACACATCTGCCATGATTTCGAAGCGGTTCTCGGCTGCTGTTGTCGTCTCCGACTCGAAGAGGTCGGCGAGGTGGTTCAGGGAGAAGCTCGGCTTCCAGTCTTCAGTCAACGGCCACTGGGTGACAGTGTGGCCCCAGGGGTCGACAGCGCGGCTCCACCTGTGCGAGGGGAAGCTCGAGCCCGGAAACACGGGAGTAGGGTTCTACTCCAAGAACGTCGAACGCGACGCGAAAAGGATGAAGGCGAAGAGGGTGAAATTCACGAAGGACGTGAAGGATGAGGGGTGGGGTCCCTATGGGATGTTCTCCGACCCAGACGGGAACGTCTACTGGCTAATCGAAGGTAGCGGCCCCTGAGCGGCGACGCAGTCCGTTCAAAAGATTAAATCCGAAAGGTCAGAAGGCAGAACGTGAAGCCAAAGGCTGAGTTCGGCGTCTTCGGAGGTTCCGGCTTCTACAGCTTCTTCAGAAGTGCCAAGCTTGTAGAGATCGAGACGCCCTACGGCTTCCCTAGCGGCAAGCTGACTGTTTCGAAGGTGGCGGGCAAGGACGTGGCCTTCCTGCCAAGGCATGGCGTCCACCACGAATTCCCGCCCCACATGGTTCCATACCGGGCCAACCTTCGAGCCTTCAAGGACATCGGTGTCCGGAGGGTCTTGGCGCCCAACGCGGTCGGCAGCCTGAAGCCGGACGTCGAACCGGGCGACATCGTGTTCTGTGACCAGTTCGTGAACTTCACAAGTGGAAGGAGGGACACCTTCTTCGACGGGCCCGAGACGACGCATGTTAGTACAGCGGATCCATATTGCCCAGAGATGCGGAAGTTCGGCATAGCGGCAGCAGCGAGGCTGGGGATGAAGGCTCACCCCTCTGGGACAGTGGTCGTGATCCAGGGGCCAAGGTTCTCCACGAGGGCCGAGAGCAAATTCTTCACCGCCCAAGGGTGGGACGTCATCAACATGACCCAGTATCCGGAGGCTGTGCTCGCACGAGAACTGAAGATGTGTTACCTCAACATCTCTCTCGTGACAGATTACGATGTTGGCCTAGAGGGCGACCCGAGGGTGAAGCCTGTGAGCCACGAGGAGGTAATCAAGGTCTTCAACGCCAACGTGGCGAAGCTCAGGAGGCTGATAACAGAGATTGTGAAGGAGCTGCCCGGGAAGAGAGGGTGCGAGTGCGGGTCTGCCCTCGAACACGCGAGGTTGAGCGCCTAGTGGCGGGCCTCGAGGAGGAGATCGGGCGCGCCATCAGGAACGTGTCTGACTACCCCAAGAAAGGCTTCGTAGGCTTCAAAGACCTGACCACGCTGTGGAAGGACGGGCCCCTGGCCAAGAGGACCGTCGACGCCCTGTACGAATACGCGAAGGGCGAGCGGCCCGACAAGGTCGTTGGGATAGAGGCACGTGGGTTCATCGTGGGTGCGCCGCTTGCAAACAGGCTGGGCGTCGGGTTTGTCCCGGCGAGGAAGCCCGGGAAGCTCCCTTCGAGCAAGGTCAGCATCGAATACGAACTGGAGTACGGGAAGGATGGTCTCGAGATGCACACTGACGCAATCTCCAAGGGGGAGAGAGTGCTCATAGTCGACGATCTTCTCGCAACAGGCGGAACGTCGAATGCTGCGAGGGCGTTGGTCGAAAAGATGGGAGGAAAAGTGGTCGGATTCGCTTTCGTGGTCGAGTTGACTTACCTGAAAGGAAGGGAGAAGCTTGCTGGTTACGACGTCCACTCGCTGATAAGGTATGACACGGAGTAGCCCGACGGTCGCGGTCATAGCAGGGTCGGGAGTGACTGAACACTTCGAGCTCTCTAGGGAGGAGACCCTGACCACCAAGTTCGGCACAGCGACGGTCTTCTCGTCGAGGGACGGGGGCTTCCTCGTGCTCCCCAGGCACGGCCCCGGTCACGGCATACCACCTCACAGGATAGACTACAGGGCGAACATAGCGGCCCTGAAGAGCGTCGGGGTCAGGACGATAATAGCGACGAGCGCTGTCGGGTCGATGAACAGGAGGTTCAGGGTCGGCGAGCTCGGGTTGGTCAACCAGTTCCTAGACTTCACGAAGGGAAGGCAGGGCACGTTCTACGACGACACGGTCGCGCACACCGACATGACGAATCCCTACAGCCGGGAGGTGAACAAGCTAGTCCTGAGGGCGGCGAAGTCATTGGGATTGAGGGTCCACGACGGGCTTGTCTACGTCTGCGCTGAAGGTCCGAGATACGAAACGGCTGCCGAAATCAGGATGTTCAGGCTGCTCGGCGGCGACGTAGTAGGGATGACCGGCGTCCCAGAGGTCGTGCTTGCCAATGAGATGGGCATCAGCTACGTCTCTGTCGTGATTGCCACCAACTGGGCGGCGGGCATCCAGGAGAAGGTGAGCCACGAGGAGGTCATGAGAGTGATGAAGAAGGGCGGGGAGAGTGTGAAGAGGCTTGTCGAGGCAACGGTTAATCTCCTGGGCGGCGGGGGGCGGGGTGGGGAGTGACATGACTAGGATAGCAGACGCCAAGCTGGCAGATTCAGGCAAGCGGAACTTTCTCTGGGCCAAGAACCACATGGCAGCACTCACGACTCTTGCAGGGAAGCGGGCCGCGGGCCGCCCTCTCGAGGGGGTCACCCTCGGCGTGTGCCTCCATGTCACGAAGGAGACATCTGTCCTCATAGACGTGTTACTCAACGCAGGAGCGGACGTGAAGCTAGCCGCCGCCAACCCTCTCTCTACGCAGGATGACATAGCCGCCTACCTGGCGACGAGGACCGACGTCTGGGCGTGGAGGGGTGAGACGGCCAAGGAGTACGACTGGTGCATCAGGCAGGTCTTGGGTTCGAAGCCTGTACAGTTGATAGACGACGGGGCAGACATGCACGTCGCCGCCCACACCTCGGGAGTCAAGGGGATAGACGGCGGCTCGGAAGAGACGACCACGGGCGTGGTGAGGCTGAAGGCCCTCGAGTCGGAGGGCAGACTCCGCTACCCGATTATCGCTGTGAACAACGCCCAGACAAAGTTCCTGTTCGACAACAGGTATGGCACTGGACAGAGCACGATCGACGGAATCCTCAGGGCTACCGCCCTCCTCATCGCAGGGAAGACGGTCGTTGTCGTCGGATACGGGTGGGTCGGGAAGGGAGTGGCGATGAGGGCCAGGGGCATGGGCGCGAGGGTGACGGTCGTCGAGGTCGACCCCATCAGGGCGATCGAGGCTCACCTGGACGGATACGAGGTAACCAACATAACGGACGCCGCAAAGGTGGGAGACCTGTTCGTAACTTGCACCGGGCAGAAGGGCGTGATCCCCTTCACCGCGGTCGAGAGGATGAAGGAGGGAGCGATACTCGCCAACGCCGGGCACTTCGACGTAGAGATCGATGTGAAGACCCTCCTGGAGAAGGCGAAGAGTTCGAAGGAGGTCAGGAATAACGTCGACCAGGTGACGCTGCGGGACGGGAAGAGCGTTTACCTAATCGGGAAGGGAAGGATTGCCAACCTGGTGGCAGCGGAGGGGCACCCGCCCGAGGTGATGCAGATGTCATTCGCGAACCAGTTCATGGCCGCGCTCTACATCAGGAAGAACCACGCAAAGATGGAGCACCGGGTCCACGGCGTCCCTCCCGAGACTGAGGAGGAGATTGCACGCGCAGCGCTGACCTCGATGGGGATATCCATCGACGCGCCCACGAAGGAGCAGCGCAAGTACGCCGAGAGCTGGGCCATCTAGGACTGTCGGGCAAAAGTTATAATCGCTTGCGAGAGGCTTCCGCTAGGTGGCTGAGCTCAGCAGGGAAAACGTAATCATAACAGCGGCGCTTCCCTACGCTAACAACGACCTCCACCTGGGGCACGTCGCTAGCACGCACCTCCCACCAGACATACTCTACAGGTACCTCAAGCTCAAGGGGAAGAAGGTAATCCAAGTCTGCGCGTCGGACGACTTTGGGACGCCAATCCTGATAGCGGCCGAGAAGGAGGGCAAGAAGCCGAGCGAGTACGTAGCCTACTGGAACAAGAGGTTCGGGGAGGACCTGGAGAGCCTGGGGATCGTGTACGACCTCTTCGACAGGACGAGCTCTCCCGAGAACGTCGCCCTCGTGCAGCGTTTCTTCACTAGGCTCTACGAAAGAGGCCACATCTTCGTGTCGGAGGTCGGGCAGTACTACTGTGAGTTCGACAAGAAGTTCCTGCCTGACAGGTACGTGAAGGGCAGGTGCCCGTACTGCGGGGCCGAGGACCAATACTCCGACGGCTGCGAGAACTGCGGCCGCACGCTGCAGCCGGGACAGATCCTGGACCCACGGTGCGCAATCTGCGGGAGGCCGCCGACTATGAGGAAGAGCTCTCACTACTTCTTCAGGCTCTCAGCGTTCGCCAAGCAGCTTGAGAAGTGGCTCAGGGAGAACGAGCGGCTGCAGTCGGACGCGAAGAACTATGTGCTCAACTGGATAAAGGACGGTCTGCAGGACTGGGACATCACAAGGGACATCGAGTGGGGCGTCCCAATACCTCTGAAGGGGGCGGAGGGGAAGGTCCTTTACGGCTGGTTCGACAACCACCTCTGCTACATCACCACGGCTCTCAAGTTCGCAGGCAGGAGTGGAGGCGATGGAGAGAGCTACTGGAACGAGTCCTCGGTCTACCACTTCATCGGGAAGGACATCGTCTACCACCACTACCTGTTCCTGCCTGCAATGAGGATGGGGGAGGGGAGCTACAAGCTCCCTGACCTGATACCTACCAGGGGACACCTGCTCATTCAGGGAAAGAAGATCTCGAAGAGCAGGCACTGGATGGTGACGATTCGCGACTTTCTCAGACTCTTTCCGCCAGACTACCTCAGGTTCTACCTGACCAGGATAGTCCCCTACAGCCAGGCAGACGCGGACTTCAATTGGACGGAGTTCGGTGAGAAAATCAACAACGAGCTGGTGGCGAGCGTCGGCAACTTCGTCTACCGCGCCCTGGTCTTCGTGAAGAACAGGCATAATGGCGTCGTCCCCGAGCCCGGAAAGCCCGGCGGGGAGGAGGAGGGCCTCCTCGAAGAGCTCGGACGAGCTTGCGACGAGTCGGGTTCTCTGATTGAGCAGGGGCACTACGACAGGGCGCTCAGGAGAGTCCTCGAGCTATCGACGAAGTGCAACCAATACTTCCAGCACAAAGCCCCGTGGGAGAACGCGGAAGAGGAGCCTACAGCGATCTTCTACGCCTGCAACATGGTAGCGAGCTTGGCTGTGCTCCTGTGGCCATTCCTCCCGTTCAGCTCAGATGCATTCTGGACCCAGCTCGGCCTCCAAGGAAGTCCGGAAAAGGTTGGGTGGGAGGCGGCAAAGAGGCTGAACGTGAGAGCGGGTCAGAGAATCGGCAAACCCAGCCCTGTTTTCAGGAAGGTCGAGGATACGGACTTGGAAGCGGCAGCGGAACTACTGCACTGATTACTCGCAGGACTGGAGAGACTCAAGGCCCTCCGACAGCGCGAAGTCCATCTCCTCGTCGATGATTCTTCCGCCGAGTACCTTCGCCAAGGGGTCGTACTCGTCATACTTCGTCGACTTGAAGCCCGAGGCGAGCAGGCCGACCTGGAGCTGGGAAGAGCCAGAGTAGTTCACGGCATACTCCACGTCGACCGACTGGTTGTTGATCATGGAGCCCAGCCTCTTCATAGCGAGCCCGACTTCCGAGGCGGAGACGGTGGTGTCGCCGGTGAGAATCACTATCGCGTGGTTGGCCTCCTTCGTCTCGGCGATCTTCCCGATAGAGACTACGGCGCCGGCGAGTGCCTCCTCGGCCTTGTCGGGAGAGATTGAGCTTGACACTCCGAGCAGGGAGTACCCGTCCTGGAGGACGGTTCCGAGGACCTTGTTCAGGCCCACGGGGACGGCGGAGTCGGAAGGTCTCGCCAGTAGCGAGGAGAGTGTCCTCACGGCATCCCTGTTGGCGGATTCGTAAACGTCGGTTAATGTTGAGTCATTCGGCGAAGACCTGAGCAACGTGTCGTTGTCGATCACGATTACGCCCCTTGCGGCTTCCCGAAGCCTCCTGAGAGAAACGCCAGCGTAGAATTTCAGTTTCTTCTCGTAATCGAAGGGCATCACCGCCACCCCGACCGTTACTGCACCGGATTCGTGCGCCATGGCCGCGACCATAGGCGCCAGGCCGCTCCCCGTCGCTCCTCCCAGCCCGGCCACCACGAAAACGACCTTCGCCCCCTCCAGCGCGCTCCGTATTTCGCGACTGGATCTCAGCGCCAGGCCGCGCACCATCGCCGGGTTCAGCTTCTGGTCAACTGGGGATTCAATCTGTATCCTCTCGCCCGACAACAGAGGTTCGAGGTCGTTTCTGTCGCAAGAGATGTAAACGAACCTGTCGACCAGCAACGATTCCTTGCTCAGAAGAGAGACTATCCTGCTCCCCGCGCTCCCTATTCCAACGGCAATCACTTCAGCGGGGGTCTGGTCTAGCATCTTGGAGCGCAGACCACCTTATCCGAGTGGATTTACAAGCCAACCAATCAAGAACATAGACAAGTTGTTCACTTTATGTTGACTCTTCAAACACGAACTCAGGCGGCCGTTTTCACTGCGTCTTCTTGGGCCTGATATCATCCTTGTTTACAATTCTGTTAACGAGGTCGTCCATCATGTGGCCGCTGCACTCCACCCGCACAGCCACGACCCCTTCAACGGAAAGGGCAGCTTCTCGTATCTTCTTCCCGATGTCGACCGCAAGTGGGCTGTACGGCGAGAGCGGTTGGAACTTCACTCGGACCGACCCGCTGGCCATATCGGTGACCTCATTCACGATGTTCAGCTCTCCGAACTTGCGCGTTGTCTCCTCGTCGACGAGCTCGTTGAGCCTCTCGGTGACCTTCTTCGTCAGGTCGCTGTCCAACTGTGCGCCTCACTCCTCCTCTGGATATAAGACATTACCGTCTACCAGTGCACCCTGAGCGATAAGGGATGGGAGGCCTTGACCTCGTCCACCTTCCCCGCGCTCGTGTTCCTCGGAACCTCGCCGAGAGTGCCTTCAGACAGCGACTTCGCTATCTTGTTGAGCGCTACTGCGTATTCGTCCAGAATCTCGAGGGGCTCGGACTCTGTGGGCTCGATCATGAGCGCCTCGCTGACAATGAGCGGGAAGTAGACGGTCGGCGAGTGCATGCCGTAGTCCAGAATCGCCTTCGCCACCTTCATCGCCCCGCCGGAAAGCGGACTCTTGACCGAGACCACCGCCTCGTGCTTCCTCCAGAGGCCCTTGCCGTGGGACACTGGGAACGCCTCTGGGTCTAGCGTTCGCCATAGGTAGTTTGCCGCGAGTACTGCGAGCGAGGAGACGTTCGAGAGGCCAGTCGACCCGAGCAGCCGGATGTAGGTGTAGGCCCGCAGCAGCACCGCGGAGTTCCCCACGAAACCCTTCAGCGGCCCGATCGTGTGCTTGAGGTCATAATCCAAGTAGTACTCCCTTCTGCGTCGCGAGACGACCGGGACGGGAAGGTACTCTGCGAGCTTCCTGGCCACCCCGACAGGCCCTGCCCCTGGCCCGCCCCCTCCGTGAGGAGTTGCGAACGTCTTGTGCAGGTTCAGGTGGACTACGTCGAAGCCCATGTCGCCCGGCCTTGCCTTCCCCAGGAGGGCGTTCATGTTGGCGCCGTCGTAGTACATCAGACCCCCGGCATCGTGGACCGCCTGGCAGACCTCGACCACTTCGCTCTCGAAGAGCCCCAGCGTGTTCGGGACGGTGAACATCATGCCCGCCGTTTTCTCAGACACCAGCTCCCTGACTGCCTTCGCGCGCACCTGACCCGTCTCATCAGATGGCACCTTGACGATCTTGAAACCCGCCATCGCTGCGCTGGCGGGATTGCTGCCGTGGGCGGAGTCGGGGACGAGCATCTCGTCCTTCTCTCCCTTGCCATGGTCCCTCAGGTACTTCCTAATCATCAGCACGCCTGCGAACTCGCCTTGAGCACCAGCGGCGGTCGAGAGCGTGAACCTGTTCATCCCCGTAATCTCCGTGAGGAATTGCTCCAGCTCATAGAATATCGACAGGAGCCCCTGGACTGTCTCTGGCGGCTGGAGCGGGTGCGCGTATTTCATCCCGTCGGAGCCAGAGACGACCTCTGAGACCTTCGGGTTGTACTTCATCGTGCAGCTTCCGAGAGGATACATGCCTAGTTCCACTGAGAAGTTCATCTGCGAGAGACGGTTGAAGTGCCTCACCACCTGGAGCTCGGAGAGCTCTGGCAGGTTCAAGGACCCGCGTCTCATGCGCTCAGGTACAAGCGAGGATGGATTCCGCACGAGCTTCGAGGTCTTGGGGTCTCTGGGAGGGACGAACCCTATCCTACCTGGCCGGCTTAGCTCCTTCAGCAGGGGCTCGTCCCAGTAAGCCTGTCTGAACTTCCGCAGGGCTAGATCGCCTCCTCCAGCGAATCTGCGAGTCTCTCGATGTCTTCGGAGGTGTGGACCTCTGTGACGCAGAAGAGCGCGGCCCTGCTTCCGAGACCGAACCCTCGCTCCAGAGGGTAGCCGCCGAGAACTCCTCTTCTCGCGAGTCTGCGGTAGACGCCTTCGGCAGTGCCCCGCGGGTACTCTACTGCGAACTCCTTGAAGAAGGGGCCACGGAAGAGAGGCGACTTCAACCCACGGATTCTGGAGAGCCTCTTTGCGGCATAGTGGGAGTTGGAGATTACCGATTCGCCGAGCTGGCGGAAGCCGCTCCTGCCCAGGAGAGCGAGGTAGCTGGCAGCGGCAACGGTCATCAAGGCCTGGTTCGTGCAGATATTCGAGGTCGCGGCTTCCCTTCTGATGTGCTGCTCCCTCGTCTGGAGAACCATCGCGAAGGCCTTCTGCGAGGGGTCGGCAACTGAGGTTGTAATCCCGATCAGGCGGCCTGGCATGTTCCTGGCCAGCCTCATCTCCCTGACAGCCAGTATCCCCAGATGAGGGCCGCCGTAGTTCATTGGTATTCCGAGCGGCTGCCCCTCTCCGACGACTACGTCCGCCCCGTAGCTTCCGGGTTCTCTGACGAGTGAGAGGGATATGGGGTCGACCCCGACAATTGCCAGTCCCCCATGCTCGTGGACGGCAGAGATGACCTCGTCGGATCCCTCCTCAATCACACCGAGGTAGTTCGGGTTCTCGAAGTACAGGGCTGCGACGTCGTTCGAGAGTTTTCTCTTCAGGTCTTCGAGTTCAATCGCCCCAGTCGCACGGTCGAAGGTCACCGGCTCCACCTTCATCCCGAGCGGTTCGATGTAGGAGTTCATCACCGCAATTCTTCTTGGACCTGCGTTCGCCCCGACCAGGACTGTGTTCCTTCCGGTAACCCTCACGGCCATCCTGACCGCCTCGCCGACTGCAGACGCCCAGTCGTACATGGAGCTGTTGCACGCCTCCATCCCCAACAGGTCGCACATCAGGCTCTGGTACTCGAAGAGGGATTGCAGCATCCCCTGGCTGACCTCTGCCTGGTAGGGTGTGTAGCTCGTGTAGAACTCCTGCCTCGATGTGATCGATTCCACGACGGCGGGCACGTAGTGGGGCCAGACCCCCCCTCCAAGGAAGCAGAGCGCCCTAGGCGGCGTTGCGTTCGCGGATAGCTTGTTCTGGATGTCCCTCCTCACCGTGTACTCCGATTCCCCATCTGGTATCCTCAAGGGCCTGCGGAGGCGAACGCCGACCGGTATGTCGGAGAACAGTTCGTCGATGGCCTTGGCGCCGATTCGTCTCAACATCTCCTCCACGAGCGCCTCATCTAGGTTGGGGAGGAGAGGATGATGCCCTGACAAGATTGTGTCCAGTTCGGAGCGAATAAACGCTTAAAATAAGAACGTAGCGGCATCGGGCACTCCATTGAAAAGGCTAGTTTGCGCAGCCCTGCTGCTCCTCGCGGTGGCTGCTTTTGTGCCGGCGCTGTCTTCACACGCGCAGGGCGCTCCTCTCGTGAGCGTGAATAGCCAGTATGTTGTCAACAGGTACGGATATGCCATCATAAACGAGACAATCAAGCTGACTAACAACGAGTCGACCCCGCTGCAGATACCCGACTTTCAGCTCGGCTTCGGCAACCTGTCCTCTTCGATAATGAGCTACAATGTGACGGGCACCGGCTACTCGGTGAGTCAGTCTTCCGGGGCCCAAGGCCAGCTCTACGCTGTGAGCGGGGGAGGGCAGCAGATTCCCGCAGGTGCCAGCAGCACCGTCTCGTTCAAGGCCCTGACTGATAGCATAGTCTCGAGGACAAAGAACGGGACGCTCGGGCTGGATGTCCCGACGAGGCCCTACATCGGGTTGACAGCGAACTCGTTGAAGCTCCTGATCAAGATGCCAGCGTCGACCCAGTTCAAGGCGGCGCCTCCGGGATACAAGGAGTCGTTCACAGGCACGAACGTGACATACTACAAGACTCTGGCCAATGCCTCACCCCAGCCGCCGCTTACAGGCGTCTTGCTCATCCAGCAGTACACGCAGCAGGACTTCTTCCCGTTGGAGGTGTACTCGGCGGATAGGCTGATCACGATATCTGCCAACGGCAACCCAGTCGTCCAGGACTCGATTTCGTTCAAGAACATGGGCACGACGCGGATGACGACGCTATTTGTCGATCCGCTCACCTCGCCCAACGCCCAGATTGTTGTGCTGGCGTCCGCATCGCCGCCGCTCCTCAATCCAGCGACATTGAGCTTGAGCAACAGAGGGATTTACCTGGCGGGGTCGGCGGTAGGCCTCACGGTGGACGCCGGGGCCAACCTCACGATCACCTACCAGTACCCGCTTGCGCAGAAGTACTACAACGTCACGGGAGGAGTGGTCAACCTAGCGATTCCGACGGCGCCGCCGATAGCTGCATACGTCAACTCGTATACGGTCAAGATGTCACTGCCGCCTGGTGTGACTGCAGTTAGCGGGTCGCAGCAGACGCTAAGCAATGTCGCTCCGTTCCAGCAAGGGACTGCCAGGTTTTCATACGGCCTCTCGGTCGGCTGGGGGTTGAACGTAGGCGTCCCGATAGCGTCGTTCATCTTCGTGCTCGTCTTGATTGGTCTGTTCGCCGCTAGGACGACCGGGATGGGGACAGAGGAAGAGGAGGAGGCGGAGACTGCGACTGAGAGTACTTCCGACATGGTCAAGGCGTTCGAGGAGAAGACGAGCCTGATCAACGGCCTGTTCGAAGAGATTCCCACAGTCGACCCCAACGACCTGAACAAGGCATACTTCGACGAGCTCAGGGGCAGGCTGGACACGTTCAGGAGCAGGGCGCTCCAGAGGCTCAATGAAATGAAGCAAAAGTCAACCACCCAGAAGTTCTTCGACCTGCTGGGCCAGATACACGAGACCGAGAGGGAGGTGGACAGGGCGGCGAAGGACATGCTGAACCTGTACGAGCAGTTCTACACCAGGAGGATGAGGAAGGAGGTCTTCGACAGGCTGCTCCCGAACTACAAGAGGAGGCTGGAGAAGGCGCTCAACCAGCTCTCGGACGAGCTGAACGTCGCCCAGAGAGAAGCAAAGACCCTGTAGGCTCGGATTCGGCGTCTGCCGGCACCAAATTTATGAGGGGGCGGCGGGTATTTCGAAGGGAAGATGGACAAAGCAGTCAGGAAGTTGGTGATTATAGGGTCAGGGCCCGCAGGTCTAACAGCCGCCATCTACGGCGCGAGGGCGGACCTTGAGCCTCTCGTCTTCATGGGGACGAAGTACGGAGGCCAGCTCATGATTACGAGCGACGTCGAGAACTTCCCTGGTTTCCCCGACCCTGTGCTCGGCCCAGACCTGATGGAGAGGATGAAGTCGCAGGCGGAGAGGCTGGGAGCAGAACTTGTGCAGCAGGACGTCGTCAAGGTCAACTTCAAGGTGAACCCGTTCGAGGTCCACACTCCGGACGGAATGGTGAGGGCACTCTCGGTGATAGTCGCGACTGGCGCCAACCCGAGGAGGCTGAACCTGCAGTCGGAGATGAGACTGATGGGCAAGGGCGTCTCGAACTGCGCGGTCTGCGACGGTTTCTTCTTCAGAGGGAAGAAGGTGGCGGTCGTGGGTGGAGGGGACACCGCCATGGAGGAGGCGACCTTCCTCACAAAGTTCGCGAGCTCGGTCCAGGTGATACACAGGAGGAAGGAGCTGAGAGCGAGCGCTGCGCTGCAGAAGGAGGCGTTCGCCAACCCGAAGATCAGCTTCATCTGGGATTCCGCTGTGGAAGAGGTGCTGGGAGACGGGAGGGTTCGGGGTGTTAGGCTGAAGAACCTGGCCACCGGCAAGGAGAGCGAGTTGCAGGTGGACGGCCTCTTCGTGTCAATCGGATACGACCCGAACACGGAGATCTTCAGAGGGCAGCTCGAGCTGGATGAGAAAGGCTACCCCAGGGTGAGGAACGAAACGGAATCGAGCGTGCCAGGAGTCTTCGTGGCCGGCGACGTACGCGACTTCCGGTACAGGCAGGCCGTGACCGCTGCCGCGGACGGGTGCAAGGCTCTACTGGATGCGGAGAGGTTCGTCAAAGCGAAGCTGCACACTGTGAAGGCGGTCAGCTGACTACCGGGATGAACCTGTCATCATCGTAGGATTTGCTCAGCGGTCCGACTAAAGGCGTCTGCTGACCACAGAATCTGCACTTGTTCTGTCCGTCAAGGTTGTACTCGAGGATCTCGTATCCGAAGCGCTTGACCAGGACCGCTTTGCAACCCGGGCAGTAGGTGCTCTCTGCGGGGTGGCCTGGGACGTTGCCCACGTAGACGTAGTTCAGGCCGGCCCTCTGCCCCACCGCGTAGTGCTTCTCGAGCGTCTCCACCGGCGTTGACGGGAACTCCATCATCTTGTAGTCTGGGTGGAACCGAAGGAAGTGAACTGGCGTGTCCGGTCCAAGGTTGTCGTAGACCCACTTGCACATCTTCGCTGCGGCCTCGAGCGAGTCGCCGACCGTTGGCACGATCAGGTCGGTGATCTCGATGTGGACCCTGGTCTTCCGCTTGATGTCCAGCAGCGTGCGGAAGATCGGGCCTGCGTCAGGGATTCCGATGTACTTCCTCACGAACTCCCTCTCGCCGCTGCCCTTGAAGTCGACCGTGATGCAGTCCAAGAAGGAGTCCATCATCGCGACGGTCTCCGGGGTGTCGTAGCCGTTGGAGACGAAGATGTTGAAGAGGCCCTTCGACCTTGCTATCTCGCCCACGTCCCTGGCGTACTCCATGAAAATCGTCGGCTGGTTGTAGGTGTACGCCAGACCTTCGCAGCCGTATGACAAGGCCATGGAGACTACCTCCTGGGGAGAAGCATCTGTGCCCTCAACCCTCCTGCGCTGGCTGATGTCAGCGTTCTGACAGTAACGACACAGCCAACTACAGCCCGTGGTCGCGATTGAGAAGACCTTCGAGCCCGGTCTGTAGTGGACGACGGGCTTCTTCTCGATTGGGTCGATGTGGCCCGCGATGATCTTGCCGTAAACCAGGAGGTACAGCTTCCCGCTCACCACACCCCTGACTCCGCAGAGCCCGACCTGCCCCTCGCCTATCTGGCAGAGCCTGGCGCAGGCCGTGCACTGGACCCTGCCGTTCGGCAGAGCCCTGTAGAGCTCAGCCAGTCTTCCCGACGGCTCGGTCAGTCTCTGTGGAAGAGACATTGTTTGGAAAAAGAGCCGCTGTCTCCCTTAAGCGTTTGTCGGATACCGAGTCAATGAGCGAGTCGGCCGGCACTCAGCAGTTGGCTCAGGCGTCGTTTCGTCTCCCCAAGCTCGTAGATGAAATACCTCTGGGTGGTGGAGGGTAGGCGAGCGCATCTGTCAGGCCAAACGTATATAACATATGTTATTAGCGGGCGGAAAAAGAGTAAAGTTTGTTCAACCTAGTGGAGCTTATTCTCCTTGGCGCAGTGGCTGGCTTCACCATCTTCTTCGGCCTTCCAGTTGCACTGCTGGGCGCGAGCGATAGGCTGAAGGGATTCCTGAACGCGCTGGCGGTCGGGATTCTCGTCTTTCTGATAGTCGACGTACTCGCGCACGCGTGGAATTCGACGACTGCTGTCGTGGTCTCGGCGTTCCTCGGGCAGGGCTCGCCAGCAACCGCTGCGGTGGACCTCCTCGCGATGTTCGGGGGCCTGACCGTGGGCCTTGGTAGCTTGGTGATCTACGAGAGAAGGTACCTCGGTCACGCTGCGCCCGCGGCTGGAGTAGAAGGGAGCAAGCTCGCGACTATGATCGCGCTCGGGATAGGGGCGCACAACCTCAGCGAGGGTCTCGCGATAGGTCAGTCGTACGCATCAGGAGCTATCGCACTTGCCATAGTCCTGGTTGTCGGATTCGGCGCGCACAACGCGACGGAGGGGTTCGGCATAACCGCGCCCCTGGCGGGTCTGAACCCGAGGCCGAAGTTTTCGTTCCTCGTCAAGGTGCTGCTGATAGGAGGGAGCCCGACCTTCTTTGGGACGATCCTTGGCAGCCTGTTCTACTCGCCCGTGGCGTACATACTCTTCCTGTCGCTGGCTGGAGGCGCTCTCGTCTACGTGACGATGACGATGTTCAGCACCGGCAGGCGGAGAAGCGGCAACGACCTCATGATGGCCGGGGTCTTCATCGGCCTCTGCGCAGGGTTCCTCACCGACCTGATTGTCAGCCTCGGCGGAGCCTAGCCCGGTCAGCCCTGGAGGTCGGACAGTCGGCCGACTGCCAGCGGCACCGTCATCTCGTCCTTTGAGAGTCCGCCATGATGGCCGAGCAGCTCGAGTTCGTAGCCGCGCTCGCCTCTGTACCAGATTGTTCGCCTCCCGTGCGGGAGGACGAGGATGTTCCCGACCCGGTCTCTGAACTTCCTCGAAGGCCTGTTCAGGCCGAACAACCCTGCTCGAATTGCGTCTTCCGTTCTCAGGACGGTCGCTTTCCCAGCGAGCCTTCTTCTCAAGAGCTCAAGCATCTCCTCTTTCCTGTCTTCCTCGACGTACAGGAAGATGTCCCGCGCGTTGCCTGCAGGCGTAATCGGTCCTCCCAACTCAGTCTTGCGGAAGCTCCTCACGAGGCTCCTGTACATGTTGAGGTAGAGCGTTTTGTCAGGGTTGACGTTGATCTGGCCATGGTCTGCTGTGACGATTAGGAGCGTCCTCCTTGCAGCGCTCCGACTCAGCTTCTCGACAAACCCTCTCTGGAGCACGAAAGAGATTGACGAAGCTTCCAGCTCGGACTCGTCGGTGTTCGGCCCGTAATGGTGCTCGACGGTGTCGACGCGGCTCCAGTAGACGTAGAAGAATGATGGGCCTCTTGCTGACTCGACCGTTCTGCGGAGGCTGGCAGTCATGTCGGACGAGCCGAAGTAGGGGACCATCCTGCTCGCCCCGTGAACCAGTTTCGTGTAAGTGGTGTCCACGAGCGACCCGTTTGTGAACGAGTATGTCGCCACGCCCGCGTCCCTCAGCTTCTTGAAGACGGTAGTGCCGTCGAAGAGTGCGCGGGGCCTCATGTGGCCCCTGAGAGTCTCTCTACCATAGTCTCGAATGAAGCTGAACGGCAGCGTCGCGACGACCGAGTCGACCTCCCTCAGGTAGACGAACCACTCGGGAAGTGCGTGCTCCTGCGGCGTCAGGCCGGTGGCGAGTGTGGTGAGCGCAGCGGCGGTGGTAGAGGGGAAGACTGTGGTGATGGGTCTGACGCTGCCTTTCGAGGAGATGCTCTTGACGAGGCCAACGCACTTCTGCCTTTGCCACTCGTTCATTCCGAACCCGTCAGCAACGAGCAGGACGACGTTGTCGACTCTAGAGAGGTCGATGCCTCCGAGAAGGTTTGAAGACAGCTTGGGACCCGAGGGTTTGACTCCTAGCAAATCCATCATTGTGGCTGGAATCTCCGAGATGCAGCCAGAACCGTACCTCGGCGTCACTGAGCCAGGAGGGAGCTTGAGGGCGGGCAACCCATCGCGCAGTGACTTGATGCGATATCTGTGTTTCGTAATCGATGGGAGCGCACGCCCGGCACCTCGAAGGTAGCAGGCCCGTGGGGCTCGTCTCTGTATAGGCAGGGAGGCGCGATTCCGTGCTGCACGTGTAATTCCACAATCTTGTCATTTGAAGAGCGAAGTACTTCGTGCCTTTGTTGCGAAGCCCCCTCGAAATCGGGGCCCCCGGACCAAGTGCGCCCTGACGTCATCATGTCGATCGGGGTGTATCTGGCACCTGCTGAATTGGGTACCCAGTTGAAGGTTTGCGCTATGCCTGCATTACCTCGAGACTGGTGGGAAGGACCCCTACTTCCTAGCCAAGGCAGCGGAGTAAGAGCAAGGATTGGTTGACCGGCAGCCCGGAACCACCGGTATCTCCTTGTCTCCGATGCAAGCCTGACCCATAATCACAGAGGCAATAGCGAATGCTTAAATCGCAATTTCCGCTTGCCGAGTCTGAGAACCAAGGTTTTCGAATTGATGATGGAAGAGCTGTGGAACTCCTTGGATTTGGAGGCAATTCTTTGCCGGAAAAGCTAATTGTCATTGCCCTTGGAGGGAACGCGCTCCTTCAGAGAGGGCAGAAGGGGACATTCGATGACCAATATGGTAACGTGGTGACAACTGCTGCGAAGATTGCTGATCTTATCGAGCGCGGGTACGACATTGTGCTCACGCACGGCAATGGCCCCCAGGTTGGGGCCACGCTTCTGAGGCATGAGGCCGCGAAGGGCATCGTTCCGCCTCTTCCCCTTGACGCTTGTGGGGCTGAAACACAGGGCTTCATCGGCTACATGATTTAACAAGCCCTAAGGAACGAGCTGAAGTCCCGCGGGCTAGAAAAATATGTTGTAACCGTAATAACAAGGGTCACAGTTGACGAGCACGACCCGGCGTTCAAACACCCAACCAAGCCCATTGGCCCGTTCTATACCAAGCTAGAAGCGGACCAGCTGAGTCAACGTATGCCAGGCTTGACAATCAAAGAAGATGCCGGACGCGGATACAGGAGGGTCGTTCCCTCGCCAGATCCAAAGATTATCGCTGAAAGGTCTGCCATACGCACGCTCGTCGATGCCGGTTTTGTGGTCGTCTCGACCGGCGGTGGGGGAATTCCCATCATCGAAGAGGGCACTCGCGCGAGTGGGGTTGAAGCCGTTATCGACAAGGACCTAGCGGGCCAACGCCTAGCGACGCTAATCGGCGCGAACATCTTCGTAATGCTAACGGACGTCGAAGGTGCCTACACAAACTTTGGGACGTCGAAACAAGAATTGGTCAAGGAGGTGACCTCGGGGAGGCTGCAAAACTACTTGGATGAAGGCCAGTTCAAGGAGGGAAGCATGGCGCCGAAGGTGCAAGCGGCCATAAGGTTCGTTGAAAGCGGCGGAGAGCGTGCGATAATAGCCGACCTTGGCAAGCTAGTTGAGGCCCTAGAGGGCAAGGCGGGAACGCACGTAGTCGGTCCAAGGGCTTGATTTGTTCCCCGGCGTTTGATTCCTACCGTATCTTCTCTCTTTGGCCGCGTTCCAAGAGGCACTCGGAGGATTGAGGAGGCACTAGACGCGCACTCTGTTCCTATCTTATTTGTGAACACATCTGGCTCTGTCGCATCTGCGTGGATCCAGTCCTGTTGATTGGAATGGATGTCAAAGGAGCCAGGCTGCGCACAATTGCCGACAGATGACGTTGTGTTTCGATGGTTAGAAACTGAGGATCCCTTTCGCCAGTCCCGAGATTTCTGGCTCTGGCTCGACGCAAATCCTTAAGACTGTTATGAAAGCCGAATACGATATGGTGAGCTCGTAATCACGAGCACCTCGGTGGCGGTGGGAGGTTAGTGAGATGCCGACGAATTCGGATTCTATCCTGATCGAAGACGGAATCATTGTCACCATGGACTCTCGGTTGAGGGTCATCCAGGGAGGTTCAGTCTTGGTAGAGGATGGAAGAATCGTCGAGGTGGGCGAATCTGGCTCCATCCGCAGGAGGCACAAGACAGATCTGCGAATCTCGGCGAGGGGGATGGTCGTAATACCAGGACTAATCGACACGCATGTTCACCTAGCTCAGGGACTGCTGAGAGGCTGCGCCGACGACCTTTCACTGATTGACTGGCTCAGGAAGAGGGTTTGGCCTCTCCAAGGAAACTTCACTGAAGCAGACGGGAAGGTAAGCGCGGAGCTTTCGATGCTCGAGATGCTGAAGAGTGGGACGACGTCCTTCGTGGGGGTCGATGTCGTGTCGAGGTACGGTTTCGACGGCATTGCAAGGTCGGTCGCCCGGGCAGGCATGAGAGGGGCACTTGCCAAGACCGTAATGGACAGCCCGGGATATGGCACGAAGCGCAGCATAATGCCGCCGGGGCTTGTAGAGGAAAAGGATGCGTGCATCAGGGAAGCGAAGTCAATGATCCAGAAGTGGAATGGGATCAGAGACGGTTTGGTCAAGGTCTGGGTCGCGCCTAGGTCGCTGGGAGGATGCAGCAAGGAGCTATACATCCAGGTGGCTGGGCTGGCCCGAGACTACGACACAAGTGTAACGATGCACCTCGCCGAGGTAAGGGAGGATGTGGTGTACGCGAAGGAGAACTTCGGGATGACGCCATTCGAGTTCATCGATAGCGTGGGCTTGGCTGGTCCCCGTTCGTTGTTCGCCCATATGGTCTGGCTCGACGACTCGGACATCAGACTGGTGGCAAGAACCAAATCGAATGTTGCGCACTGCCCTTCCTCCAATCTCAAGCTTGCCTCGGGGATACCGAAGGTGTCCGAAATGATCGAGACAGGGGTCAACGTTGGGCTCGGATGCGATGGTGCTCCCTGTAACAACTCGTACGACATGATACGAGAGATGAAACTGGCAGCCATCATCCAGAAGGTTAGGCTGCTCGACCCACGGATAATGCCTGCGACAAAGGTCCTGGAGATGGCCACGATGAACGGGGCGCGGGCGATTGGGATGCAAAAAGAGGTCGGTTCGATTGAGGTCGGAAAGAGGGCCGACCTAGTCATCATAGATTTGCAGAAACCACACCTCGTTCCCTACAGGGATATAGTGTCGAACATAGTCTACTCTGCCATGGGGAGCGACGTGGACACGGTGCTGATCGACGGGAGGGTTGTGCTCAGCGAGGGAAAGGCACTGACGCTCGATGAAGAGAAGATCATGAAAGAGGCTGAGCGGCACCAAGAAGGGCTCATCGCGAGGTCGGGCATCAAAGTATAGGTCGTCTCGATTCATGGATTTCGTGGTCAAGAACGCTAGAATCGTAACATCTTCAGACACGTTTGAATCGAACATAGGAATTGAGAACGGGAAGATCGCCGCGCTCTCGACGCACTTGGAAGCAGGCGGGGCTAAGACCTTTGATGCGAGGGGAAAGATCGTAGTTCCCGGCGGGATAGATGCGCACACTCACATGGAGTTGCCCGTCATGGAAACCGCGTCGGCAGACGACTTCTACACGGGCACAGTGGCAGCAGCATGCGGAGGCATCACCAGCATAATCGATTACGTGGATCCGAAGTCAGGCCAATCGATCCTCGACGCTCTCGCTGAATACAGGCGAAAGGCAGACCAAAAGGTTGCGACAGACTATGGCCTTCACATGGTGTTCAAGGGACAGAACCTTGCCGATATCGACCAGATACCGAAGGTCGTGGAACGAGGCGTCCCAAGTTTCAAGCTCTTCATGACCTACAGGACGAGGGGTCTGATGCTTGATGACGTTGATTGTTACAAGGTCATGAAGAAGGTGGCGGGTGCCGGAGGACTTGTCGCTGTTCATGCCGAAAGTAACGGGATAATAGAAAACCTCGTGGAAGCCAACTTGTCAGCTGGCAAGACCGAAGCAAAGTATCACGCCCTGAGCAGACCCGCAATCGCCGAGGCCGAGGCAGTTTCGAGAGCCGCACGTTTGGCCCAAACTGCAGGAGCACCACTGTGCGTGGTCCATCTCTCTAGCAGGGCGGGAATGGAGGCCGTAGAACTGGCACGAACGAACGGAGCCAACGTCTTTGCCGAAACCTGCCCACACTACCTCGTCCTGACAGATCAAGTCTACGAGCGAGCCGACGGTCGAAACTTCGTGATGTCTCCTGCTTTGAAAACTGCAGAAGACTGTGCTAGTCTGTGGCAGGGCTTGAGGGCCGGAGGCGGAGTAGAAACAGTCGGCAGTGACCACTGTCCGTTCACAAGCGCTCAGAAGGACCTGGGAATAGGGGATTTCACGAAGATCCCGAGCGGCGTCCCCGGTACTGAAACGATAATACCGATACTCTACTCAGAGGGAGTAAGGAAAGGACGGATTTCAATCTTTGATATGGTAAGGGTTAGTTCGCAGGCCCCAGCCAGACGTTTTGGTCTGTACCCCTCAAAGGGCTCGATTATGGTTGGATCAGACGCGGATTTTGTCATAATCGATCCTAACAAGAAGGCCAGGCTAACCGCCGATGTTCTTCACTCGAAGATTGACTACAGCATCTACGACCACATGACCACCGAGGGCTACCCAATCCTAACCGTAAGCAGAGGAGAGACAATCATGGAGAACGGTGATTTTGTCGGGAAGAGAGGGCTCGGTAAGTTCATTCCGAGAAAGGCTGCCGGCCAGTAAAGTCATTGCCACCTAGGTCGATGAGACAGTTCATTCCGACGATGGCAAGATCATTCCTGTTGCTTTGCCCCTTCTTCAGCCGTCCGCCGTCCTCCCGGTCGCAAAGGCTCAACGGCTTCGTGCGGCGAGGCTCCGAGCCTGCGCCACATCCCCTCCATCGTCCTTAGAACTTGTTTTTCTGCCTTCTCGACGTCAATCTTCACCATCCTTCTTTCCCTCATGACTATTTCACCATCGACGACGACGTCTCTGACGTCCGAGCCTCCTAGTCCGTTCACCACGTAACCGTACATAGAGCCTGTATATGGCGTGGCCGTGAAAGACGGGCGTATGACGATGATGTCAGCCCGCTTGCCTCGCGCGATCGATCCGATTGAGGTAAGCCCGTACGCTTTTGCAGCGTTGACGGTGCACATCTCCACAACCTCTTGAGGAGACGGCCTGTTAGGATTCCTCCTTGCAACTCTTTGCAGGAGGAAAGCCGCACGCATGTTCTCAAACATGTCGAAGACATATCCATCATTTCCCAAGCCCACGTTGATTCCGTGATCGATCATCTCTAGGAGAGGCATAACCCCCACGGCGTTGAGCATGTTGCTCATTGGGTTATGGGCTACGCTCGTCGAGGCCTTGCTAATCAGCTCAATTTCTCGCTCGTTGAGGTGAACGCAATGCGCCAGCACCGCCCTTGAAGAAAGCAGACCCGTATCATGCAATCTTTCCACGGTCCTCTTTCCGTATCGCTCCATGTTATGGTAGGCATCGTTGGGTCCTTCCGAGACGTGTATCGTTAGGGGTACGTGGTATTTTGCGCTTGCCTCAGCTCCCTGCATGATGAGCTCATCTGAAACGGTAAACGATGCGTGGAGGCTTATCATCCCCGACGCTCTTCCTTTGTTCTTCTTGCCGATGAAGCGAAGGTTTTCCTGCAGGCCCCTTTTCCCCTCGTCCGCGCTTCTTCTTTCGGTTGCCTCAAAGGAGATAATCCCGCGGATACCCACCTCGTTCACGGCCCTTGCGATGTGGTCAAGGGAACCAGCGATCTCGTTGGGGGCGGAGTAGGTATCCGCATAGCACGTCGTGCCATTCATCAGGGATTCAATGCTCGCAGCCAGCGTCGTTGCATAGGCATCTGCGTTGGTCAGCTTTTCATCTACGGGCCACCAAATCCTTTGGAGAATCTGCAAGAAGTCTGAGGGCGACTTTACATCAAGTGCAGACCCTCTGAGAGCTATCCCGTACAAATGAGTGTGAGCACAGATTAGCCCAGGCATCACCACGCTTCCTTTGGCGTCTATCACTTCGTCAGCGCCAAAGCCCTCGGACACTTTGTCCGTGGGGCCGACCTCGACTATGTTCCCGTCTTCGATGGCGACCGCAGCGTCGTGCATGACCCTCCTCTTCTCGTCCATCGTTAGGACTGTACCGCCTTTGACTAGGAGTTTCTTGGGCAACGAGCATTCCTCTCCCAGTCGTAACCTCCCCTACGCAAGCGACTTGACAATATACTCAACGTTGGCACTCAGTGGGAGAAGGAGGGGAGACTTGCATCCCGTATCCATATACTCCTTGATCTTCCGCCTACAATCTTCAGGCGCGCCGGAGGCGGTAAGCATGCGAACAACATCATCAGGCACTATTTCCGCGGCACGTTCGATGCCCCCAGGTTTAGCTGGCCAGCCTCCCATCCTTTCCTGGACTGCTTCGATGAGGTCTTCACTAACTCCGCTTGCTTTCGCGATATGAGGCTGCTGCCCAAGGGTCATGGTGACGTGCTTCTTGGCGAGCCTTATCGCCTTGTCGGGGTCCTCATCCATGGAGCATGCTACGAGCTGGGGGGTGTCTATTTCGCTTATCTTCCTGCCAGCCTTTTGAGCTCCGCGCCTAATGCTCTCAAGAGCCTTTTCGTTGTATTTTGGAGACACCAAGTAGTTTAGTAGCACCCCGTCAGCGATTTCTCCTGCGAGTTCTAGCATCTTGAAACCTGTTCCTCCCACGTATATCGGGATTGCTCTCGCTCTCTCTCCGGTTCCATGAAGAACATCAAGTCTTACTCCCTGCATCTTGACGAATTCTCCTGCGAAGTTCACCTCTTCCGCCTTGAACAGACGCCTAATCACCTGCACGTACTCCATCATGCATTGAAGGGGCTTTGTTCGCTCTATCCCAACCTTCCGCGCCAGGGGATCCCACCACGCTCCTAGCCCAAGCAAGACTCTACCATCGGATAACTCGTCGAGTGTGGCGAACGTCTGTGCAATCAGTGCCGCGTTCCTCGTCCAAGTATTGATGACGCCCGCCCCCACCTTGATCCTGCTCGTGTCAGTAGCGATGGCCGTCACAGGCACCACAGCATCTCTTGCTAGTCTGGACTCCGCAATCCACACTGATTCGAATCCGTGTTGCTCTGCGATCTGAGAATACCTAACCATTTCCCTAACATGCATGTCTTGGAGATAGAGACCCAGCCGGTCTATAGAAGCGGCTCCCCTCGTGGACAAACTACTTTGCCCTATTTGTTTGAACTGAAACTGGATATAAAGTCTCTAGCGAACTATCGAACGGCCGGAGGCTCATATCTCGGCTCGGACCCCCGACTCCACTACCTCCTGGTCCGCCCAGGGCAGCTCGTACCACCTTTTCTTTTCTCCGATGACGGCTCTCATCTTCCACCTCACAGTCTTCGGCTCCTCTTCGATGGCCTTCCTTAACGCCTCCGCACGCTCACTGGAACGCTTTCTCTGTTCCTCCTCGAGACCCAGCCTAATCGCGTCCTCGGCTAACCTTCCCAAGTTTATTGTGAACGTCTTGTACACTCCCCAATCTTCGGCGCACAATCTTGCGATGTAAGTAGCGTTGATCTTGTCTAGAACCTCTACTGCCGAGATGTCGTGATCTAGCAACATCGCGAGGATGTCTTTGATGTCCTTTTCGTTGATTTCGACTATCTGCAGCTTCGTTGACAGAAGATCAGAAATCGGGATGGTCTTTGGCTCAAGCTCAATCCGGTTTTTCAGGTCGAATTTGTGGCACATCTGGAAGACATCGAGGAAGACGTCGACACGTCTGGAGTTCTTGATATCGTTGAATATGAGCCTGGACACTTGAAGAGCGTTGAATCTCTCCCTCGGTTTGTATCCGAGCTCCTTGAAGAGCTGCGTTATCTTGCCAGTATCCTTACTGTGACCGATGACATCGATGTCCACATAACGCCTGGACAGCGGAGCCTTGGAAGCTGAAGGGCACCGTAGACCCACTGCGACTCCTCCAAGCAGACGCAAGGTGACGCTCTTGGTCTCCGCAAACCGAAGGATTCGCTCCGCTTCGTCCCCGAGAGACTCGAATGGGGTGAATGGGCTGCTCAGTGAAATCTCACAATCCGACATGACGAGCTAGGACTCCTATCTCTAAGAAGCTTTTCATCTTACGAGAACCTCCGATTGGGAGAACGCCTATTTGTTGTCAGGCGGACTGTCACAGCCGACATGGGTCTCAGATCATTTGGAAGCGTCCTTCGATAGCGAGTTCGTCACGGCTCACATTCCTGTTCAAGCTCAATCATCTTAGATTAGAGGCCAACACTCAAAGCGACGAGTGGAGCTTAAATAAGCGCCTAAGACCAACGATTACGAGCGAAGCTAGCCTTGAGCGAGCAGAAGAGGCAAGCTGCGGGTCCTCAGACGCCATCTGTGTTCGTACGTGAAGCGACTGGTCTGGTCAAGAACGTCTCTTTCTTCGATAGCATCGCCATGAACATGAGCAATATGTCGGTAGGTGCATTGCTCGGTGTCATAGGAATCTCCGGCCTGGTTCCAATGTTCTTCTCTGGGGCGGACATGTCTGGCGTAAACCTTGTTCTTCTTTCGGTAATCGCGTTTGTTGTATCCTTCCCTCAGATAGCGGTCTACACCATAATGTCTCGGAGAATGCCTAGGACTGGTGGTGACTATGTCTGGGTGTCTAGAGTTTTTGGGGGCCCAGCAGGGAGCATCCTTTCCTTCATGGGCTACACGACAGAGACAACCGCGTATCTCGCCCTGATAGTGCTGTCTACCGTCTTTGCGGTAGGGTCAGTAGGGTTGTTCTTCACCTTCAACTCGGCTCTCTTCGGCCTCGCCGTCCCCAGCAATGTAACGGGGGCGATTCCCTGGGCTCAGTTTCTGGTGGGCGCCGTAATCTTCGCCGCCCTCATAGGAGTCAACATAATCAGGCCGAAAGCGGGCTACAGGCTCGTCTCTGTTCTCACGATCTTCGGATTCTTCGCTCTCATCCTCGCAATGGCAGTCCTGCTCAGTGCTGGGTCTAGCGGGGTCCAGAACTTCATTAACAACGGCTACATGGCCGTAAACGGGACGAACACCTACCATGTTATTTCGAGTGGTTATCCCGGTGGTTTCTTCAATTTCGGAAACACGCTCTTTCTGCTTCCATTGATGGCCGCCTTCGTATACCCGTGGCTCAACGCAGCGCCGGCCGTCGCCAGTGAGATCAAGGGCAAGTCCGCATTGAGGTGGAACGTCCCCATTTCCGCGATTCTGGTGTTCGTCTTTGTCACGGGGTCGCTTGGCGTTATGTACCTCGTGGCCGGTCAGGCGTTCACCAACGGGGCCTACGCCAATCCCAACCTAGTCTACAACTACTCGTTCAACTTCTGGACCTTGGCCATGGGTGTCTCCGGGAACAACATCGTGGCAGGTCTAATCGGCATCGGATGGATTCTCGCTAACGTGAGTGTGCTTGCCTACGGTGTAATAGTAATTTCGAGGTATCTGCTGGCTCAATCATTCGATAGATTCCTTCCATCTCGGATATCGAACGTGCATCCGAGGTTCGGTTCACCGGTAACTGCCTTAGTTATCTCTCTGGTCCTGACGATCGTGCTCGTGGGGCTGGCATCATTCTACTACTCGGGCATGTCAAGTCTGTTCGGAGCGATTATCGCCTCGATGATCTACTTCATGTTTGTAGGGCTGGCGGCGGCGGTCTGGGGTCTAAGAAAGGAGAGCGGCATGAGCAAGGCGATTCTGGTGGCCGCAGGAATCATCAACTTCTTCGTCTTCGGCTTCCTGTCGTACCAATTCCTCGCCAATCCGGGAGTGTGGTCCCTGAATTCCCTGACCTACACCTTCGTCATACTCACGACCATTTCTGGGGCAGTAATCTACTTCGCTTCCAAGGCATATCATAAGCGCAGAGGCGTGGACATTTCCTTGGCTTACAAGGAAATCCCGCCAGAATAGAGCGCAGATATTAAGAAGTTAGACGTTTTTGCGGGGCCTGAGGCACCCCGGACGAAGACTGTCCAGTCAGGCTCCACGACAGGGTGGGTTTGAGGTTCTTCTACCTAAAACTGACCCTTCTGGCCTTAACCTGGCGTCAACAAGTGGGATTCGATTCGGTCGTTGACCGAGAGAGAAGTTCCTGCTTTTCCAAGCCTGCCAACAAGGCCAGCACAGCCGCTCTTACGTAGAGGAGGTTCTCTGCCTGGTCGTAGATGACGCTTCTTGGACCGTCCATGACCTCGTCATCGGCTTCCTGACCTCTGAAGACAGGGAGCACATGGGTAACAATTCCATTCTTGTCCATGGCGTCAGTCAACTTTGTCGTCAGGCGCCAGTCCTTGTACCTGTTGTGAAGCTCGACCTCCTTCTCCTTCCCGAACCGGTTTATGCCGGTCGTGACGCATTCATGGCTCGCCCAACTGCGGGGGAAGACCACGTCGGCTCCTTTCATGGCCTCCTCGAGGTTGTGGTTAATGTCCAACCCCCCGCCAGACTGTCTAGCATTATTCTTGGCCTCTCGAACCAGGTTCTCGTCAAGGTCAAAGCCCTCGGGGTAGGCGAGTACCGTGTTCATGCCATACTTCGTAGCGATGAGCATCTCGTCTTGTACGCTTCCCCAGCTTCTGACGTGGTCACTATAGCTCCACATGATGACGTACTTCTTCCTCGCCAGCTTCCCATCGAACTTTTCTTTGAGGGTGAAGACGTCGGTTATTGCCTGGGTGGGATGATAGACATCGTCGGCCATGTTTACCACTGGTATGTCTGCGTGCTTCGCGTATTCCCTGATTACCGCATTTCCCCTTCCATACACGTAGTCCACGGCAGACTCCAGGATTCTTACTCCGAGCGCGTGTCCCAATCTCTCGTACATCTTCGCCATGTCCTTGATCGATTCACCTTCGGCGCCTCTTGTAGTGGCGAAGTCGATGAACTGTGAGTGACCTCCAAGGACAGTCGCTGCGGCCTCGAAGCTCGACCTAGTCCTTGTCGAGGTGTTGTAGAAGAGCATGAAGAAGGTCTTGTTCTTGAAGAGTTCCGGGACGCTGCCAGAACGATACTTCTGTTTTATGTCTCTGGCAAATTCCATCAGGTAATCGATCTCTTCTCTCCTCCAGTCTTGTGTAGATATCAGATCCCTCCCATGCAGGTCCGGGGATTGCACATCGACAATGTGAGCGCCACCACTTATAAGAGGTAGCAAGGGGAGAATCGGACATTACAACGAATCTGTTCTCGTGAATGTCCAGAAGCCAGCGGACCGACATTGATTCGCGCTGTTCAGGACATCCTGCCGTGTTGTCTTTGGTAATACCAAAGACTTGAGATGATTACCCACGAGCGTCTCTGCCACGATCTGCAGTTGAACCCGAGTCCCATTTCGAGTCTTACGAAGAACCACCTGGTTTTCGTCACGCTTGACCCTGACTCTGCGGCGCGGACCCCACGCACGAGTTGTACGTGGAATCAACTGGGGTGTCGGACGACCCTTGCGTCAAGACACTGGGAACTACCTTTCTTTTCAGAGCCCAGTAGACTCTTTCCGGGGTAGCTGGAATCTCGTACAGCCTTGTTCCCGTGGCGTTGTAGATGGCGTTTATTATCGCTGGTGCGATTGGTACAAGCCCGATTTCACCCACTCCCTTCGCCCCGTATGGTCCTGTGTTCTCCACGGATTCCACGGCAATCACCTCGATTTCCGGAGCATCCTTTACGGTAGGTATGAGGTATGTCGAGAAGTTGGATGTCTTGAGCAACCCTCCCTCTATCTTGGCTTCCTCCATGATTGCGTACCCAACCCCTTGAACAGCAGCTCCTTCTATTTGCCCCTCGAACGTCTGCGGATTGATGACTCTCCCTGCATCGGGAAGACAGACGAGCTTGATTACTTTGACCGCGCCTGTCAGCGTGTCAACTTCAACAAGGGCCAGGGCGCAGGAGAACATGTAGAATAGGTGGGGTATCTCCAACGAACCAGGGATTGGCTCGACACGCGGGACGTCAAATGTCCCAACGAACTCCGCGGTGAGCGCTCTGGACCTTATCTTCTCGGCTATCTTGGTGTAGGAAATCTTCCTGCCCGTCTTCATCGAGACCACCTCGGACGACCCGGCTTGCAGGTCTCCCGTTGGCTCGTTGAATTCTTCCCCGACTAATTCGACGAAAGTGTCCAGCATCTTTCTTGCTGCCAAGATGATTGCGTTGCCGCCGAGGTACGTCGACCTAGATGCGGAGGTCACGCTGGTGTCTGGCGTTTGGAGCGTATCTGCGCAGAGGACGGATACATCGTCGAGATTGCACTCTAGGGCTTCCGCGGCTATTTGGGCAAAGACTGTCGTCATGCCTTGGCCGATCTCCGCGGTGCTGACCTTGACCAAGAACCTACCGTCTCCTGTAACTTCTATCTTCGCAGACCCTTTGTCAGGAACGGCACCCAAGGTGAATCCCTTGATTGCGGCCCCGACGCCTACGCCTCGTCTTACCCAAGGTCGGTCGCCAGACCCATACCTCGTTTTGTTTGACCACAGCTCGTGCTTCCTAGCTTTCTCCAATGCTTCGTAGATTCCGACCCCTCCTTCGAGCTTGTTCTTGAATGGGCCAATGTCTCCTTTTCTTAGGGCATTTCTGAGTCTGAGTTCTATGGGGTCCAAACCCAGCCTTTCCGCTAGAATGTCCATCTGGCTCTCTATGGCAAACATGACCTGCGGGGCACCGAACCCCCTGAAGGCACTCGCGACGTGATTATTGGTGTAGACCAGCGTTGCTTCAACGTCGATATTCGGGATTCTGTACGGACCCGAACAATTTTCTATGGCCACGTCCAGAACGGCCGGGCCGAGTCCTGCGTAGGCTCCGGTATCATAGACTATCTCTACCTTGTTTGCGATTAGTGAGCCGTCAGATTCTGCCGCGGTCTTCATTTTGATTATACCAGGATGCCTCTTCAGGCCTGCTATGCAAGATTCCTCGCGGGTCCAGGTCATCTTCACGGGTCTTC
Organism: Nitrososphaerales archaeon; assembly: GCA_032906765.1. Taxonomy (NCBI): domain Archaea; kingdom Thermoproteati; phylum Nitrososphaerota; class Nitrososphaeria; order Nitrososphaerales; species Nitrososphaerales archaeon. The sequence continues at coordinate 110,330 of JAJTZB010000005.1, read as the reverse complement.
CCGTCTTGAGGACCGCCAGAGCAAGATGAAGCTGTACCAGGACGTCATCCTTTCCGCCGAAGCCGCCTCCCACTGGCGGTGTCACCACTCTGACACGTTCTTCGGGGAGGCCCAGGGTTTCACATATCTCAGACCTGTCCTTGTAGGGCCCCTGCCCTCCTACCACCAGGTTCACCCTTCCTTCCTTATCGAGATAGGCCACTCCTGCCTCAGGCTCTAGGTAAGCATGTATCGCCGAGCCTGCGCGGTATGTATTCTCGACCACCACAGCAGCTCTCTTGGAGCCTGCTTCCACGTCCCCAATCGATATTCTCGTCTTTCTGCACACGTTACCGTTTTCATGGACTTTTGCCGAGTCGGGTCTGAGAGCTTGGAGGGGGTCTGTAACAGCCGGAAGAGGTTCGTATTCAACCTCTATCAGGGCTAGCGCCTCATCCATCTTCTCCACGCTCTCCGCTACGACTAGTGCCACCGCGTCTCCTTCATAGCGAACTTCGCCGTCACATAGGACCGGCCTGTCGCGGAGGAACACTCCATACCTGTTGCTTCCCGGAACGTCCTCGTGAGTCAGAACGGCCGCGACGCCGGCGAGGGCCTTGGCCTTTGAAGTGTCTATTCTCTTAATCAGCGCATGAGGATGCTTGCTTCTGAGCACCCCTGCCCAGAGCATCCCCGGCAACGACATGTCTGACGCGTACTTAGTCGCACCACTGGCCTTCTCGTGGGCATCCCTTCTCGGAACGGGCTTGCCTACCCACTTGAATTCTTCTTTGCTCATTTCCTGTCGATGCTCCTGGCCAAGATTTCGTGGAGTCCTCGGTAAGTCAGGTTGACCGCCATCTCTCGCCTGTACTCGGCCGATCCCCTGACATCCGTTATCGGAGAAATGGACCCGGTCACCGCCTGTGAGGCATCCTCTATCCTACGCTCGTCGAGGATGCCATGCTTCAATATTTCCTCAGATCTGTCCGCCCTTACCACAGTCGGCGCCACGGCCCCCAAGGCAATTCGGGCGTCGACGAACTCTGCTCTCCTTCCACCCCGTCTGAGCCACATACACACGCTGACTACGGAGCAAGCCTCACCGAGCCTGAGGGTGTGTTTCAGAAAGAGACCGTCTTCTTCGTCCCCCATTTTCTTGAAGTTTATTTCGGTGATCAGTTCGTTCTGTCGCAGGTTCAGCTGCTTGTAACCCCTGAAGAAATCCCTGACCGGTACCTCCCGTCTCCCCGTCAGGCTGGCCACGACTACCCTTCCTTCTAGCGCGTAAAGTGGTGGTATGCAGTCGCCTGAGGGCGAGGCATTCCCCAGGTTGCCTCCGATGGTGCCCTTGTTGGTGACCTGTATCGATCCTATCGTGCCCGCGGCTTGGGCGAGGGGCGGCGCGAATCTCCTTACTTCCCGCGACTCGGCTATGTCTGTGAGGCTGGTAAGGGCGCCTATGCGAAGACTCTCCCCATCCTGTCGAATGTATCTGAGCTCGTCGAGCTGATAGATGTTCAGCAGCTTCCTCTCCGCCAGGACCCCCTCCTTCATCTGAATCACAACGTCGGTACCTCCGGCGATGACTCTGCGTCTTGTCTGGTTTATCCTCTGTAACGCTTCTTCGAGCGTTCTGGGGCTCTCCACGTCAATGTCGTAGAGGGTAATCAACCGAATTCAACTCCTCTCGCGACTGCCTTTACGACCTTGGTATACCCAGTGCATCTGCATAGGTTTCCCCTCAGAGCTTCCTTGGTTTCGTCAACACTTGGTCGTGGATTTTTGGCCAGCAGGGCCTTCGATGCCATTACTATTCCAGGGGTGCAATAGCCACACTGGACAGCTCCCTCCTCCACAAACCTCCTCAGAATCGCTTCCGACAGTGGGTCTTTGGCCAAGCCCTCGATTGTGATTACCTCGGCGCCCTGCACCTGCTCCATTATTGTGAGGCATGAATGAACCGCCTTGCCGTTTATCATCACGGTGCAAGCGCCACACTCTCCCTTGCTGCAACCATTCTTGGTTCCAGTGAGATTGAGGATGCCCCTCAGGACTTCAAGCAGCGTGTATGCGGGCGGCGCCTCTACCACAACAGGTTTGTCGTTGAGTTTGAAAGAATATTCTTTCAATTCCAAGACGGTTAGACCTGCAAGACGCCTCGAAGTATTTTAAGCCATAGCCCAACGGAACGGTCATCGGAGTTCATTCGTTAGGCTACGTCACTTTCCGGCCAGGTTAGACGAGGAGGGGCTCAGGGTGCATCTCGATTATTCTGTCTGGTTCCTTCAGACCCGAGCCTGTGACTAGGACAACTACGTTGCCATTCTTTTCGACAACCCTGTCTGTCATCATCTTTTTCAGTCCTGCAAGACCAGCGGCCCCCGAAGCCTCCGCGAATACCCCCTCATAGGCTGCCAAGTCCTTCATAGCCTGCATAATCTCTTCGTCGCTCACGAAGACACCCGCGCCGTTCGTGCTCTTGACCGCCGCCATAGCCGCATCTCCATCCCATGGATAGGGGTCTAGAAGGCCGGACGCGATGGACTTCGGATAGGCCTCCAGAACTATTTGACCGAATCCCAGGCCTCCCTCGATAGCCTTGACAAGGGCGCTGTTTCCTTCGGGCTGGACCGCGACGAGGCGCGGAAGGGATTCGATCAAGCCTAGTCTCTTGAAATCTTCGAGGCCTTTCCATATGCCTGTCAGAAGGCAGCCAGACCCTGTGGGGACGAGGATTATGTCGATATTCGCCCACCCTCGCTGCTCGTAGAGTTCGTAGACTATCGTCTTTGGCCCCTCTACTTGATATGGATTGAAGGGCCCGAAGCTTGGGCATGGGTAGTACCCGAATCTATCCGCGGCTTCGATCATCGACTGCACTGTGGAATCCTCTCCCTCCTTCACTTGTTTGCAGCGAACGATGGCCGCTCCATACATGAGAAGCTGGGCCACTTTGCCTTTGGATGCGTCGTGGGGGACGAAGGCATGGCATCTTATGCCGGCGGCTGCAGAATAGGCGGCCAATGATGCCGCAGCGTTGCCGCTTGAGGCTATCACCACGTCCTCTTTCCGGAGTTCGATCGCTTTTGCCAAGCCGACGGCCATGGCCCTGTCCTTGAAAGAGGCTGTGGGGTTTCTTGTCTCGTCTTTTAGGAACAAGTTTCCCATTGCAAGCTTCTCGCCAAGCCTCCTTGCGTGGATGAGAGGTGTTCCGCCCTCTCCCAGCTTGACGGCGAATTTTGAGGATACAGGCAGTAGCTCCTCATAACGCCATACATCTCTCAACTTTCTTGATTCCAGCGTGGCGCGAGTCACCTTGCCTGAGATGGCGCGGTAGTCGTAGATTATGTCCAGCCGCCCAAGATCTCTTCTTTCGCACAGGAGAGGGTTGTCTTCTGGCCGGTACTCTTTGCCGCATCTCGAGCAGACTAGCTTCTTTACGTACACAGATCTCCACGGTCCAGAACAGAACGACGGTTCGGCAGGGACGCGAGTGGTACTGTCAATCTAGGTTACGATTTCAAACCTTGACTGGTGTCTCTCAAGCTGTTCCAGGCTGTATTGGTCGAGCTCGTGCTTTCTGCGAGTTACTCTAAGTTTCTCCTTCTTTACTCCGAATACTTCTGTGGAGAGATACCTGCTACCCGAGTCGTTTATCATGGTTACGAGTCTCCGTATCTCCGGATGCTTCTTGAGAACCTTGATGGCCGCGGCCACGTTGCATCCCGAAGATATGCCGCAGAATATTCCCTCTTCTCTCGTAAGCCGACGGGTCATCCCGATGGCCTCGCTGGACGACACCGTTATCACGCCGTTCAACAGACCTAGGTCGAGATTCTTCGGAACGAATCCATCGCCTATCCCCTCGATCTTGTGGGTTCCCCATTTGCGTTGAGAAAGGATGGGTGCCTCCGATGGTTCGACCGCGTAGAGCCTGACCTGCGGGTTCCTCTCCCTGAGGAACCTTCCGACTCCTGTCAGTGCTCCACCTGTTCCCTGCGACGCGATGAAACAATCAACCTTTCCGCCCAGTTGGCTCCAGATTTCCGCCCCTGTCGTCTTGTAGTGGGCTGAAGGATTGTCGGGATTGGAAAACTGATCGGGAAACCAGTACCTGCCACTGTTTCTTTTCATGAGCGCCTCTACCTTCTTGAGGCACAGGTCCACATCGCTTTCACCGCCCGGTGTAAGAATCAGGTCTCCACCAAAGGCTTTGATGAGTTTCTTCCGTTCGTCACTCATCCCCTCGGGCATGACGATGGTCACCTTGTATCCGAGCAGAGTGCCGACAAAGGTGCACGCGATCCCGGCGTTTCCAGTCGAAGCCTCCAGAATCTCCATTCCGGGCCTGAGTTCCCCTCTGTTTATGGCTCCTTGGATCATTTCCTTGTAGATTCTGTCCTTCAGGCTTTCGGTGGGGTTGAAGAACTCCAGCTTTGCATAGATTTCCGATCTTATTCCCTCTGCGGAAGGTATCTTCGCGAGCTTTACAATCGGTGTGTTCCCGATGGCGTCAAGGATGGCACCGCTACCACTTGTCAATTGTGTGGCCCCCTGGGAATCATCTTTTCTTTGGGCCCATAACCATGGCCATGACTGCCTTTTGGACGTGCAACCGATTTTCTGCCTGTTCAAAGTAGAGGGAGTAGGTCTTGCTGTCGATGACCTCGTCGGTTGCTTCCTGCCCCCTGTCTGCAGGCCCACAGTGCATGTATTTTCCTTTGTTCGTTAGGTCCATCATTTCCTGCGTGCATATCCAATCTTTGAACTTGTTCTGATACTCCGAGGCGCCGTCTTTGTTCACAGTTTGACTGTATGGTGGAACGAAGGTCTTCGGCGACCAGGCCTTGGGGTAGACGAAGTCAGCGCCCTCGAAGGCCTGTTTCATGTCATTCACCACCTCGAAGCTTCCGCCGTATCTATCGGCGTTATCCTCGCATGCCTTGATTACGCTGTCCTCCAGCTCAAACCCCTTTGGATGAGCCAACACGACATCCATGCCGAACTGGGTTCCTATCAGCACACAGCTCTGAGGGACAGCGAGAGGCTTCAGACCTCCTGAGTAGGCATATGATACGACAAACTTCTTTTTCTTCGGCTTGGGCTTTACGTCAACGATTGCCTTCACGTCTGCTAGGGCTTGGAACGGGTGGTACATGTCGTCCTCCATGTTCAGCACGGGAATATCGCTCCAGCGTGCGAATTCCTGAATGACTTTGTGGCCTCTTCCTATCACCCACTTTGCGGCATCCCCGTAAATCCTAATGGCTATCGCGTCCCCATACCTAGAAAGCACCCTTCCCACGTCGGCAATTGCCTCTGTCTGGTAGGGGACCATGTCCTCGGGTAGTGTCGGGGTGTAGACATCGCTGGAACTCATGAAATGGGCGTGCCCGCCCAGTTGATAGATGCCTCCCTCGAAGGAGTTCCTAGTCCTCAAGGAGCGATTGTAGAAGAGCATGAACAAAGTTCTGCCGGGCAGATAATGGGTGAGCGCTCTTTTTCTGAACTTGACCTTCAGGTCTTCCGCTGCTCTGAGAATCGCTGCGATCCCTTCTTGCGTATGGTCGTTAGTATTCAGGAAATCCTTTCCGGCCATTGAGCCTACGTATGATGGAGCCTTCATGACGGGAAAACCCTCGATTTCCTGATTTATACAGAGTTCCATTCGCAGTAGGCCTGGACAGAACTTTCCGCGCAGTAGAATCTCCCACAACCTCCCGTCATAGACGCACGTCCGACCTGGGAGAGAGCCACTTCATTCCCGCCCGACACGAAGGGCTTTTAACTCGAAGGACTGCTCTCATCAGAGATTTGGCAGGATCGCCCCGGACATGTGGTGATGGGAGGCGAGGTGGAAGTGGAAGCTGAAGATGCCAGTCTCGAAGCATCACTCCAGGGGACCTCGAAGAGGCTCGGAGACACTCTTCTGAAGCCGCCCCAGATTAGAGGTGGGTAGGGTTGCACCCCGAGCTTTACTCACCACCGAACTTGCACGACGCGCTGAAGTTCCTAGAACCTGAAGATAGGAATGTAGCCGTGCTTGCAAGCGGGACGGACCTACTCCCCCGTATCAGAAAGAGGCGGATTGCCCCTGCAGTCTTGCTTGACATCTCCTCCTTTCAGAGTGACTTTAGATACATCCGTCAGTCAGACGGAGTGGTCCGGCTGGGGGCTCTCACCACTGTTACTGACCTGTTGGAGTCCCCCCTTTTTGGCGAGAAGCTTTCGATTGTGCATGAGGCCGCCGAGCTATTCGGGGCCCCGCAGGTTCGCAATGTTGCCACCGTTGGCGGGAACATCTGCTCGGCCGCATCCTCCGAAGACCTGATTCCGGTCTTCATGGCGCTGGATGCCCAGCTGAAGCTAATCAGCGCCAAAGGGGAGCGTTCTATCCCCTTGAAGGACTTCGTCGTCGGAAAAAGGGCAACAGCCATGAAGCCTTCGGAAATCCTCTCCGAGATCTATTTCGAATCTCCCAATGGGCGCAGCTGGTCTGCGTTCGAGAAGCTGGGCCGTCGAAACATGCTCATCCTCTCCATGGTGAACGAGGCCCTTTCTCTGAGCTTGGAAGATGACCTGCTTACAGTCCACTCGGCGAGAATAGCCCTCAACAGGGTGGCTGGTCGCGTCCCCGCACTGGCAGCAAAGACTGGGACGTTCCTCGCTGGGCGCAGGCTCTCCGAGGAGACCATCGCGGAAGCTCAGAGGATGTTGGCTTCGGAACTAGATCTGACCAGCGACTTCAGGGGATCAGCTGCTTACCGCGCCGAGGTGGCGCAGGTCTATCTGAAGAGGTTGATTCGACGCTGCTCCGAAAAGATCAGGGGGTTGGCCTGAGACGACGAAGCATCCCGTTACGTTGAACGTCAACGGGGCCGAACACTCTTTCCACGTAGATTCCACCGACAGGCTCATAGACGTCCTCAGAGAGCGGATGGGGCTCAAGTCGGTCAAAGAAGGATGCGGGACTGGGGACTGCGGCATCTGCGCTGTTCTAGTGGAGGGGAAGCTGGTGAACAGCTGTCTCATGTTGGCTGCGCAGTGCGATGGAAGAAGAGTCGTGACCTTGGAGGGGTTGCTCGACGACCCCGTCATGAAGAGGTTTCAAGGCAGTTTTGTTGCCAACAACGCCGCTCAGTGTGGCTTCTGCACCCCCGCCATGCTCTTGGCCGCCTGGGACCTAGCAAAGCACTCGTCCAATCCTTCGACTGGTGAAATCAAGACGGCAATCAGCGGGATACTATGTCGGTGCACGGGCTACTACCCAATCCTAGATTCGATCCGGGAGGGGTGCAGGAAGGAGGCGAGGCCATGACTGAACAGGTCTCCGAGTTCCTCGAGTCAATTGAGGAGAAGGCAGAGAAGGGGCGCCTACTCTACATTGGGGAGAACGTTGCCAGAGTAGATTCCCTGGAGAAGGTTCTCGGCAAGCCTGTCTACACGGCTGACCTCGTACCCCGAGGCACAGCATACGCCAAACTCTTTCACTCATCTATCCCCCACGGAGTAATCAGAGGGATGGAGCTGGCAGCAGCGAAGGCGCACCCTGGGGTCCTGGGCGTCTTGACGTGGAGGGACATCCCCGGCGTCAACGAGTCCAGCTGCATCCTGCCGGATAGGCAGCTGTTCGCGAAATCCGAAGTGCGCTCCACTGGCGACATCATAGGCGCAGTCGTGGCCGAGACTTGGCCGGCTGCTGCTGACGCCGCTGCGAGCATCAAAGTCGAATACGAATCTCTGCCTGCTGTCTTCGATCCCCTCGAAGCACTGAAGCCTGACGCAATCAAGTTACATCCCAACGGCAACGTCGCCAAGCAGATGAGAATCAGGAAGGGCGACGTGGAGAAGGGCTTCTCCCAGTCCGATCTAGTTCTGGAGAAGACGTACAGAACCCAGTTCCAAGACGCCGCGCCCCTGGAGCCAGAAATGGGCATGGCAATCCCATCCGGAGATGGTGGTGTTACCGTAATTGGCTCCATGCAGAGCCCTCATCACACTCAGGCCGCTGTCGCGAAGGTTCTCAACCTGCCCCTAGGAAAGGTCCGCGTCATCCAGGCGGTCACGGGCGGCGCCTTCGGCCCCAAGTCCGACGAAACACCCTTCGACGTTTGCTCCACCGCTTCACTGGCAGCAGTCAAGTACGGCAAGCCCGTCTTTTGCAGCCTCGACAGAGAAGATTCCATGATCATGCATACCAAGAGGCATCCTTTCATCATCAGACACAAGACTGGAGTGACCTCCGATGGCTTGCTCCTCGCCGACGAGGCGAGGCTCGTGAGCGACACGGGAGCCTACGCATCTCTGGGCGTCCTTGTGATAATGCGGGCAACCTTTCACTGCACCGGTGCCTACGAAGTGCCCAGTGTGAAGGCCGACTCCTATCTAGTGTACACAGACAACACCTATGCCGGGAGCTTGAGGGGTTTCGGCGGCCCCCAGGCCATCTTCGCAATCGAGAGCCAAATCGAGGAGCTGGCCCACAAGCTGGGCATCGACCCTCTGGAGTTTCGGCTGAAGAACATGCTGGTCCCTGGGAAAAGAAACGCCACGGGGGCTCTTATGGACGACAGCTGCGGGCTTCCTCAGTGCCTCGAAAAGGTGGTTGCCTCCAGCAACTACTGGGAGAAGAACTCCCGGTACAAGGCTCAGACGGGGACCGTCAGGAGGGGGCTGGGCATCTCCCTCTTGATGCACGGGAACTCCCTAGGTCCGGAGGGGAACGACTACGGCGCCGTCCACATTGAAATCGAGAAGGACGGCACGATATCATTTGGCACCGGCCTGACGGAGTACGGCACTGGCGCCGTGTCCGGCATGATGCAGGTGGCCTCCAGCGTCCTGGGCGTGCCGCTGAGTCGTTTCAAGATGGAACGGCCCGACACGTCCAAACATCGAGAGAGCGGTCCCACGGTCGCGTCTAGGGTGGTGGTGATTGGCGGAAACGCGGCCCTGTTGGCCGCAGGGAAGCTGAGAAGTCGGCTTGACGCGGTGGCAGCGGAAATGCTGAAGGTGAGCGGCGCGAGCTTGGCCATAGTCGACGGAATAGCCTTCGACCGCCGCAACCCATCTACTTCGGTCTCCTGGGAAGCCCTTGTGGCCGAGTCCTACAGGAGGGGCATCAAGATGGATGAAGATGGGTTCTACATGGCTCCGCCCGCTCCTTGGGACCCGGAGACTGGACAGGGAACGCCCTACCTGCAGTACACTTGGGGAGCGCTGGTGGCCGAGGTGGAGGTGGACACCGAAACGGGATGGTATAGGGTTCTAGGGGTCCACACCGCCTACGACGTGGGCAGGGCGGTCAATCCCGGCGGGGTTCTGGGCCAGATCTACGGCGGCACGGTCCAGGGTATAGGCTATGCCACCATGGAGGAGCTCGTGCAGAAGGAAGGGTTCGTGATCAACCCCAACTTGGGCGATTACTACATTCCCACGTCGATGGACATCCCCCCTGAATTCAAGGCGTACATCGTGGAGGTTCCCGGGCCGCTAGGCCCCTTCGGCGCGAAGATCATCGCGGAGCCCCCCATAGTCCTCCCCGCACCCGCAATACGGAACGCAGTCCTCAACGCGACGGGAGTCTCTGTGGACGACCTCCCAGTAACTTCTGAGAAAGTCCTGATGGGAGCGAAGCAGAAACAGACCCAGCCATCTCTCTGATCCTCAGCCTGAGCGTGTTCGCGCCAATGAATTCTCAGAGTTTCTGAGCGAGAGGAGCTGCAACTTTTCATACACTGACCTGGCTTCTTTGCACTCTTGGACTCGAGAGGATCAGCCCTAGACTGAACTCGTTTTTGCTCTTCACTCGTTTGAAAAATCCTCGCACTACCAACTGCTCAAGCGACAAAAGGCACTACAAATCTCTGCTTATCCACATCAAAAATGCCTTTGTCAGTTATCCTGGCGTGAGGAATCACAGAGAGTGCGAGAAGACACGGTAGTGGCATGTAGGGATGATCGAGGACACCTATCTTCTTGAATGCGTTGCGCAGCGCTTGCATTTCCTTGGAGACTTGCTCAAGAGGCTGATCTGACATCAGACCAGCAATTGGCAGTTTTATCCGGGCCAGGGTCTTCAGCCCCTTCACTGCGGCAATGCCACCTTTGCTTTCTATAACAAGATTGGCAGCCGCTTGCATATCTCTAGCATCTGTTCCCACGACCAGAAGGTTATGGGCGTCGTGCGCCACGGTAGTTGCCACAGCCCCACTGCCTATGAGGTTTCTCACAAAGCCGAAGGCCTTTCCTCCGTTCTTCCCATGTCTTTCGAAGACGAACACAAGCGCGACATTCCCGAGAGAGAGCTGGCCATTCTTGATGTCCACCCTCACTTTGTTCAGCTTTGTGAGAACCATCTCGAAGAATCTTTCTCCTTCATCCTTGTGCTTCTTGGAATTGCGGAAGTCTATGGCGTTGACGTAGACAGAACCGTTCACGAGAGGAGGATGCACATCGAAATCCTCCAATTTGAGAGGCTTGAGCTTCATCGTATTCCTTGCCGAGCTGTCAAAGGTCCTCTTTTCTAAATCGACCAGCATCTTCCCCTGCTTGGCCACCGGCACTCCGTTGGCTACGACGAGCTCGACAGCGAATTTCTTGAGGCTCTTGAGCAGCACTATGTCAGCTACTCGACCGGGCGAGATGGCGCCCAGTCGATGCATTCTCATGTGCAGGGCCGGCCTCAAAGTGGCGCTCCTTACTACTTCCACAGGGTCCATACCTTCTTCAATGAATGTCCTGCAGACGTAGTCGAGATGTCCCAAATTTGCGAGATTGTCCGGCATGACGTCATCAGTACAAAGAATCAAGTTGTACGGATGGAGAATGCGCTTTAGTCCTTTTACGAACTTCTTCGTGTCAAGAACGTATGGACCCCTTAGCTTCACGTACATGCCAAGCCTGAACTTCTCTAGCATGGTCTGAACTGTGAAAATCTCGTGATCAGCCTCGACCCCAGACGCAATGTACGCGTTAAGTTCGCGGCCGGACAGAAGAGGAGCGTGACCGTCTACCACAGCGTCGTGTTCAATCCCCGATTTGAGAATGTTCACCATCTTTTGTTCTCCTCTCAGAACGGCCGGATAGTCCATGACTTCGCCCAATCCCCATATCCCCGGCCAGCCAAGCATTTCTTCGATGTCACTGGATGTCAGTTCTGCTCCGGCTGTGACTGCTTTCGACTCAGGAACGCATGTTGGAACATAGAAGTATAACTTCAACGGTAGACCTCTGCTGTCCTCTATCATTGCTCTCACACCTTGTTTCCCCATGACGTTTGCAATCTCGTGTGGATCGGCGAATGCTGTTGTCAATCCGTGGGGGAGCGTTGCTTCCGCAAACTTCGACGGAGTGACCATGCTGCTCTCGACATGCAGATGAGAGTCTATCAAGCCCGGTATGGCTATCATGCCTTTTGCATCTATCGTCTCGGTTGCCGTAAGACCCTCCGAGGCTGTGCCGACGTAGACTATTCTGTCTTGATACACGCCTATCGAAGTCTCGTATGTTTCCCCTGTGAAGACGTTCAGCAATGTGGCGTTCCGAATCAGGAGCGTCAGGCCCCTCGTGCCCAATGCGGCTGAAACGTATTCGCTTGAGGGAACGGACATTATGACGTTTTTTCGTAGCTTTCTAATAAATCCGACACTTGATGGTTCTGTTTAGTCTACGGGTGGTCGTATTAACCTGGTTTGTTCTAGCCCCTGAATAGTGGTAGCCCGGAGAGGATTCGAACCTCTGTCAAGGGCTCCAAAGGCCCCTATGCTTGACCGACTACACTCAGCGGATTGCTCCTCCACCGGGCTGCTCGGGCTACCGATTCACGCTGGGTCAGGCAGGTGATTTAGCCTTGCTTGGCCGCCTTGATTATCTGGCGGGCGACTATCGGCACAGGGTCATCCATGGAGTCTAGCACCTTCGCGGCCTTCGTCGAGATTTCGCGCCTTTGCCTCTCGTCCAAGAGCCGCTTCACCTGGCGGACCAGCTGTTCTGGTTTGGACGCCTTCGCAAGGAGCCCGACGGACTCTAGGTACTTCTCAGTGTAGAGCGAACCCTGGAACATGGACACGGTCGGCACGCCCATCAGGGCTGATTCGGCCGTCATGGTCCCGCCCATCCCGACGAAGACGTCCGTCCTCGCCAGCAGCGCCCTCCCGTCGACGACCTCTTCGGGCACCACGTATCTTGTGCCGAACCTCGCCTTCACACGACCGAGCTGGTCGCCATAGCGGCAGAGCGCGACAAGGTTCTGGTTTGGGAAAGCTTCGGCGATGCCTAGGAGCACTGCGTCGGAGATGGTCTTGTCTGTGCCGGCCATGTAGGGCGCGTAGCTCTCCTCGAGCCTGACTGTGATTGTCCTCCTGGCGGGGTCAAGATCGGGGAACGGGCCCTCCTTCGCCCTGCGCTTCAGCCAAGCCGCGGGGTCGAGCGCCCGGTAGCGGGTTATCATCGAGCGGGTGAGGCCGTATTGGGACCACGCCTCGTAGGGGACGACCCAGGGGCAGAGGAGGTGGTGAGTCAGTGGCAGGGAGAGGCGCCCAGCAACTTGTGAATGAGGCGAGTCGTTGACTGCGATGTGCTTCACGCGCAATCCGAACGAGACACGCGCACAGACTGCGGAGGCCACGGACAAGGCCACGTCCGGCCTGAACCTCTTGACGATGGGAATGATTTCCGCCTGGCGCTTCGTGGCAGCCAGCAGTTGATCGACCGGATCCTTTCCGCCCCTCTCGCCCACATACTTCAGGTCCAAGCCCTGCATCCTGGCGACGGGTTCGACCTCTCTGTACTTCCTCGACGTAGCCAGGACCTCGCATCCTCTCTTCCGGAGCGCCTCTACGACAGGGGCGAAGAAGAGGACTTGTTTTGGCGTGAGTACATCAAGCCAGACCCTCAATCTTGTTCCTCTGGGTGACAAGCCTCTATCACACTCGCGGCAATCTGACCCCTCCCCAGGTTATCTATGGATTTGCCACTGCCCGAATGTGACTCGTGCGGCGTGAGACGATGGCAGCTTCCGTCCTTCAATAGAAGGAAAAAGGCGCTCGCCGACCCACGATTGTCTACCATAGAGAGGTTATATGACTGAGAGGCCGTGAGGGCGAATCAGTGATCGGATGAAGGACAAGACGTACGCGTTCACCGCCATCCTCACCTTCGTCACGTCGCTGACCGTTGGCAATGTCGCGTACCTGTTCTTCGGCTACGGCGCTAGCGCCCTGGGAATGCTGACCGCAGGCCTCTTGATGGACCCCGTCCCCGCGACTGCTGTCTTCCTAGTAGCCAACACCGCGGCCCTGGGCTTGGTCGCGTACACTCACTCCGCATTCACCCTGCTCGTCGTTGGTGCGGCCCTAGTGAGGCCCCTGCAGGTCTTCGCCCTTGCGAAGTTGAAGCGGCGCATCGGTCCCCTCGGTGCATCTATGGGCGTGGTCCTCCTCGGCACAGCCCTGGCTACAGTCCTCGGCTTGGTCTTTTACGGCGGCGACGCGGCGAGCACGCCCATGACTTTCTTCGACGGCGCGTTCATACTTCCAGCTTACATCATCGCCAGAGGAGTCAGCGGGGGCAAGCCGGGGGGGTTGCTCCTGGCTGGGGCTGCGCTGACATCCACCTTCGGCGTCTTCTTGTCCGCTAGCCCGTTCTGGATTCCGGTGGCCACGGTCGTCGGCCTCGCAGTCCTTCTGGCTTCCACTTGGGCCGGCCTGAAGGCGGAGGCTTCAAGGCGAATCCTCGCGCTCACCTTGGTCGCTGCCGTCGTCCTCTTGCCTGTTTCGCTGGCGAGCAACACCCTCGCACTCTCCTACAACACGCGCAATGCATTCTACCCCCTCTATCCCGACTCGCTCATTGCGTCCCAGTGGATGCAGACGAACTCCTCGTCCTCCTGCATGCAGGGGAACATCGCCGGAGCCGGCACTGTCCAGAGCGGCGTGTGGGGACCACAGAGGCTCCGGGTCCTGAGCACCTGCGTGACGGTCAGCGGGGTGGTCGAGGGCATCACGCCCCAGTACGGCCCGTCCAACGACAACGACTTCGGGATTGACATCAGGCTCGACCAGCCATATGCCCAGACGCTCTCGATCGGGAACTTGGTGCTCGAAGCCGGTCTCATGCACGCTGAGGTGGTCCCGTCTCAGCAGCCGTCGCTCGCCTCCCAGCTCAACCTGATGAAGCCTGGAGACAGAATCACGATCACGGGCGCCCTCGTGCTTGACACAGACCACGGCTACGGGGCAGAGATTCACCCGGTGTGGGCAATCGAGCTTGGGCCATCCTGTGGATGCTTGGGTGGTTGAACGTCCCCTTGGATAAGAGTGGGAGCGTCTTCGACGTCGCAGTCATAGGGGCGGGGATTGTCGGCCTCATGGTGACGTACAGGCTCTCCGGAAGGCAGATGCGCGTGTGCTTGCTCGAGAAGAATGGCGACGCCGGAATGGGAGTCACGTCGGGCCAGGCGAACGTGATTCACGTGGTGCAGCTACCCTTCGGTTCGGTAAAGAGCAAGCTGGCCAGAAAGGGAAACGCGATGTACGACAGCCTCTGCAGTGAGCTGGACGTCAAGCTCCTCAGGATGCCGGCCCTGCTCGTCGTGAGGGGATGGCTGAGGCTTCCCGTCCTGTTCTTCGCGTACGTCTACCTCCTCGCAAACCTCCGCGGGCAATTCAGAACCCAGCTGATGCGCGGTTCCAGCCTCAGGAAGCTCGAGCCCTCGCTTGCGGAGTCCGTGACCGCGGGAGTCGTCGTCCACGGCTACGGCACAGTGGACGCGGCGTCCTTGGTGGCCAGGCTGAAGCAGGCTCTCGAGGGCAGGGGAGTGGTACTCGAGTTTGGTTGCGAAGTGACTGGAGCGGAGGTCGGCGAGAGCTCGACGTTGCTCAGAACGAGCAAGGGGGACTTCATGGCGAGGTACGTGGTGAACGCCGCAGGACTGCATTCGGACGACATCGCGAAGCTGCTGGGCAGGGACCTGGGCAGGCTGGAGCCGGGCCTCGGCGTGATGGCCGTCTACTCCGGCCTGAGCCTGAAGACCATAATCGCTCCCCTGCCTGTCAGCGTCGGCTCCAGGACCAAGGGGGGCGCGATAATCCCCGCTGTGGACGGCACCACAATCTTCGGCCCTACCCTGAGAGTCACCCGGTCCAAGGACGACAACACGTTTACGGATGAGGACGTGAAACTGCTGACGCAGAAGTTCGGTCCCCTCCTCGCCGACGCAGGGAAGCTTGTTCGAGTCTACACGGGCGTCAGGCCGCTCTCGCCCACGAAGGACTTCGTCATCGACATCGACAGGAGGAGGCGGGTCGTGAACCTTGTCGGAATCGAGTCCCCCGGGCTGACAGCCGCCCCTGCGCTCGCCGAGCTTGTAGAAGACGCGGTCTCAGGAGCGACCAGTTGAGCGGCAAAGACCTGTACGCCTGCGTCGACGTTGGAACGACTAGGATCAAGCTGAACGTGTACGACTCTGAACTCAGAAGGGTCCACTCGGAGAGTGTGGCAGTGCCGGTCACCGAGGGGCTCCAAGACGCAGAGCAACTCTTCTCAGCAGTGAAGCACCTCCTCCTCAAGAGTAAGGAATTGGGAGCCAAGTCCGCAGGCCTGGCCACGTACAGAGCGTCCACCGTGGCCTGGGACAAGGAAGGGAAGCCACTCACACCTATCGTGACCTGGACAGACAGGTCTGTGTTCTCGACGTTCAGGAAGCTGCCTGCGCACCTGAAGCTTCTGGGAAGGGTGCCCCCGTTCGACCTTGTCATCTCAGCCTACTCCCCTGTGATGAAGTTCCTGAGGCTCAGGGAGCTGAACCCTTCGATGGGGGAGGGTCACATGGAGTGGACGCTGGACGCCTACCTCGCCTACAGGCTCACAGGTAGGTTCGTCTCGGACGCCACCAACGCCTGCCTCACTGGAATAATCGACCCGAGGACTATGAAGCCCATAGGCACAGTGACGTCCCTCTTCGGATTCAAGACCGAGGTGCCAGAACTCGTCGAGAACACCCAGAGAATCGGGTCGTTCGACGGCCTCGACCTCGACTGCCTGATAGCTGACCAGCAGGCCGCGAGCGTGGCCGAAGGCGCGACAGAGGGGGGAATCGCGAAGGTCACCAACGGGACGGGGACGTTCGTCGACGTGCCCACCGACGGCTTCCGCAGGAAGGGCGACCTCATTCCGCTCGTCCTCCTCAAGCACAGGGGCAAGGTCTTCTTCGGGGTCGAGGGCTACCTCCCGACGACCGGCGTGGCCGTGGATATGATGAAGGGGATGGGAATCCTGAAGGACTACGGCGACTTGGAGGTGGAGACGGATGGGGGCGTCCTCTTTCTCCCCGCTCTCTCCGGCCTGCAGGTTCCGCGCGTCCCTTCCGCTAAGGGGCTGATCGCAGGCCTCGACCTCCGATCCGACAAACGGGCCCTGGTCTCCGGGCTGCTGAAGTCGATAGCCTTCCACGTGAAGCTCGTGCTGGAGCAGGCCGAGGAGGAGGTGAGAACCCTCAGGGCCGACGGCGCACTGTCGAAGTCTGACGAACTCCTGAGGAGAATCTCGGCTGCCACCGGGATGGCGGTCGAGAGGAACAGGGACGTGGAGGCCACTTCCAGGGGATTGGCGATCTTGCAGATGGCCGCGGAGGGCAAGGGCTCGCTGGAAGAGCTGACGAAGGTCAGAGGCGAGGCAGACGTTTTTAGCAGAAAGGCCACACCAGGCCAGCAGGAAGAATACGAGAGATGGCTGAGACTGATAGGCTTGTTGAGGAGCTCGAAGGGGTTCTTCCTAACCGAGTGACCAAGAACGTATCAGCGTACCTGAAGGACTGGTGGCCCCTCCTCTGGCTAGACAGCGAGGCGCAGGGTAAGGCTGTCGCAGCGGTGAGGCCGGTCAGCATCGACGAGCTGGTCGCGCTCGTCAACTTCGCATCCTCCAACCGAGTGGCCCTGTACATCCGTGGAGGAGGGAGCTCGGTAACTGGTGCTTCCATCCCCTCGGGCGGAGTGGTCGTGGACATGAGTGGCATGAACCAGATACTTGACCTCGACGAAGCGAACAGGACGGCGACCGTCCAAGCCGGAGTCAGGCTCAAGGACGTGGAAGCCAAGCTCAACGCGACAGGTTTCACCCTCTCGCAAATCCCGCAGTCGCTCGAACTCGCGACCGTCGGAGGATACGTGTCCACGATGGGGACGGGGCAGTACAGCACCAAGTACGGTGGGATTGAAGATTCCGTGCTGCGGCTGGAGGTGGTCCTTCCAACTGGTGAGGTCGTCTGGACCAGGAAGAGGGGGGCGCCGCGTTCGTCCATGGGCCCCGACCTCGCGAAGCTCTTCCTCGGAGCCGAGGGCTCGTTCGGCATAATCTCGGCGGCTGAGCTGAAGATCCGCAAGCTTCCCAAGCATGTGTGGAAGGCAGCATACAGCTTCTCGAGCTTCGAAGCCGCAATCAACGCGTCGAAGGCGCTGATGGACATGGACGTCAGGCCCGCCGTCTGCAGGACCTACAACGAGGTCGAGGCCGTCTTCCAGTTCGGCGAGCAGTCGTGCATAATGCTCCTGGTCTACCACTTCAACTCCGAGGCGGTCTTCGGGACGGTGAGAGAGGAGGTCTCAGCGATGTTGGAGCAGGTCTCCACAGTCGCGAACTCAGAGCTTGTAGACAGATGGCTCGAGAGGAGGTTCAACTTCAGAGAGGAGATTGAGACGGTGCGGAAGATGGGCTACACCCTCGACACCATCGAGATGGGTGCGAAGTGGACAAGGCTCTACGGGCTCTACGTCGATGCCGTAGAATCACTGGAGAAGCTCAAGGGGGTCTCGGGCGTCGGGGCCCACGTCTCCCACCTCTACGACCAAGGAGCCTGCATCTACTTCACAGTCATCTTCGAACCCAGCAAGGAGGTGTACTGGAAGGTCTGGGGGGCGCTGGCCAAGGTCGCGGGGACACACGACGCGACTCTCTCGCACCATCACGGTGTCGGGATCCTGAAGAGGGTCTACGCAAAGGACGAGGTCCAGACGAAGCTGTTGGAGAAGATTAAGCGGGCCACAGACCCCGAGGGTATACTCTCCCCCGACAGAATGCCATGATTGCGGTCGCTGGGGCTACGACTCTGACCTCAACCTGGCGCCGCGTCGCCGCAGTGAGCTGTTCGGCTCTCCTCTCTCCCTCCTCTCTTGAGCGTAGCGAAGCCCTTGCCCTAAAGTCCAGACCCTCCAACATGATGTCCGCAGTCGACGCAGACGCCCTCCATCAATCGCGAGCAGCCCTTCCTACAAGGACAGTTTACGAATCCCTTCTTCAGCACCATCTCGCCGAGCCTGCGTGAATCGCGCTTGAAGTTCTGACAGCGATTACACAAATCGCGCCACCCACCTGTCGCGAGAGACGGTATTTCATACATGTAGGTATGCGTTTCGGCCACTGGGGAGAATCGCACCCGTTTTCGGAAATCCCATAGATTTAAGAAAGAATGACCACGACCCTGCTAACCCAAGCAACACCCACATTGTCACGCCTAGAGAGCGCCAAGAAAGACGTGAACGCGAGGACCGTTCAACTGGTCCAGCTCATCTCAGAGATTGGGCCCGACATACCAGAGATAGCGAGGAGGCTCGGGCAGTACAAGGAGTCGGTGAGGTACAGGTACAAGGAGAAGATTGTCGAAAGGGGATTCGCAGTCCAAGCGCTAGTCGATAACGAGAAACTTGGACTGCGGCAACTGGAAATGATTATTGACTTCCCAGGGGATTCCAGGGAATATGCCCAGCCAATACTTACTGCGATGAGTGAGCTCTGCTACGTTACCAGCTTCGAGAAGCTCTTCCCGAAGGGGAACTATCTAGTTGGCGCTGCAGTTCCGAATGAATTCGTCGAGGAATTAGCCCGCTTCATGAATGAACTCCAACGCAAGGGTCTATTCTCCAATATCGAGATTCGTGTGTTCGATTGGTTCAGGAGGTTCCCTATGCGAGCGGAGTTCTACGACTTCAACACCGGAAGGTGGAACTTCGATTGGTCAACGCGGAGCAGCAGGGCAACCAGCATGGCAGCATACTCCCCGTCCCAGAGGGCGAATTTCGACCTCATCGATTTGCTCATTCTGAAGGAACTCGACATCGACGCTTCCAGACCGCTGGTGGAAATCTCTAAGAAACTCAGGGTGAATTACAAGAAACTGGCCTGGCACCATAACACACACGTCATCGACTCTGGTCTAATCAAGGGTTACACCGTGCGCTGGCCGGGAACCAAGTACGACTACACGATTGACAGGGCGTTGCACAGGCAGCACAGATATTTCTGGGCGGACGTAATCGTCAGAGACTTGAGTATGGTGGAAAGGATGGAGTTGATGTCGAAGATTGACGGGTTGCCGTTCGTGTGGTGTGAAGCAGGTGGAAAGGATTACTTTGCCCAGCTGGCCTTCCCAGTCGATTTCTTCACTGAGGCCATGCAGCGCCTCGAGGGGATGTTAGGCCCGGTGAGGGAAAGGGCCGAATTGTACTTCATGGACCAAACTAATGCGCTGTCGTTCACCATTTCGTACAAGCTGTACGATCAGGAATCGAAGAGATGGACATTCGACAGACCAACTCTTCTGACAAGATTCGACGAGTTAATCTTGAAAATAAAGGAGAAGGGGGACTGAACGGCAGACCCCCTTGCGTTCTACTGTCCAGCTCCACCCTTCACGTCGAGCGGCCCCAAGTGGATGCCAAGAGCGGCGAATACAATGCTGGCTCCGGTCAGGGCCAACATGCCGTATCGGATCTTTTCGTCTAGGGTCATAGCGGATTGGTACAATAGCGAAGTGTTTAAGCTTAAGCCTCTATGCGTTTTCTAACATCTTCGTGACACGCTGGTAGTCACGGTCAGGAAAGTGCTCGCTTTGACGGTGGCCACCATCGCGGTCGCGGTGGTCGTCGCCTGCGTGGCTGCGAGGGCCAACCTTCCCATCTCAAACGTATCTTAGAATCCGCCGTTAGTTCGCGGCGAACTGCTGTCGTTCGAGACGGCCCAGTTAAGTTGACTGGACATCCACAACTACGAACTACCATCGTGTCCAGCCGAGGTAACAGAACCAAAGTATAATTACGAAGAGCCGAACAGTCACCATTGCCGATTCTCTTGCCCAAACCCAAGGTCGCGATGTACGGCCTGACGAGCGAGGCCTACAAGCTCGCTTCCGACCTTGTAGACAGGTCTCAAGTCACGATAGTAGACGAGACGCTCCAAACGGCCACGAACATGGACGCTGCCTTCCTCAAGAAGAACCCGAACTTGGAGCAGTTGATGAGCGAGGAGCCCCTCCTCGACGTAAGGCCGTTGGAACGCGTCCTGGGCGACGCTCAGCTCATCTTCTTCACGCCCCGGCTGCGAAGGCCCTCGGATGAATCAATCGTTGAGGCCGCCTCGAAGCTTCGGGACCTCTCGAAGTACCTCTCCAAGGGCGTGACCTTTGTCAACACCCTGCCGACGGGCCCGGGTGGGAATTCTGAGAACATCGTCATGCTCGAGAAGCAGACCGGGCTGAAGGTAGGCGATTCGTTCGTTTACGCGTACATGCCGCTGAGGCCGGCGGACCCGAAGCCCGCCGCCGTCTCGATAGCAGGGGGAGGGGAGAAGTCGCCCTTGGGCGCCCTCGGGTTCGCCCAGAGTTCGCAGAACATCTTCTCTGCGGAGCTGGAGTACGTCGCCTCAGTGCTCGAGCTAGGGCTCCAGTCTGTGACCGACATTGAGCTTGCGAAGAAGGCGAGGGAGGGGAGGGTGGCCATGCAGAGGGGGAGGGACGTGTACATCGACGACTTCGCCAGATACCTCTACGACCTCAAGGCAATCCAGGCGAGGGAGGAGACGGGCGAGTCGATATCGTACCTCGCGGGCGCGACTGTGAAGAGCCTGGAGAACTTCGGGAGGTACGTGGTGGACGAGGCGAGGGAGTTCCTGAAGGAGAAGGAGCTGAAGGCGAGCAGGACGAAGATCAACTTGCTCTGGACTCTCGACAAGTACGAGATGAGGTCCGACAGGCTCCAGATGGCTGAGAGCATCCAGCAAAGGCTCAGGGACTACGTGACGGATGTGGAGCTGGTTCCGGGCTCCAAGTTGGTGGGGAGCTCGGAGGTGCTCGACCCGATGAAGTACAACCTGGTCGTAGTGTGCTCCGCGGGTGACAGGGAGTTCCTGAAGCAGGTGAAGAAGGGGCGCAGGAACGTGGAGATGACGTCACTGCTTGCGACGCCGAGCCTGAAGAGGGAGTGATTGAATATCCCTATAACCAGTCCGAGGGAGACGAACGATAGAAGTTGCCCAGGGTAGGCGTCGTCGGCACGGGTGGTTGGGGTAAGAACCACGTCAGGGTACTGAACGAGCTGGACTGCCTCGCTGCCGTATGTGATACGGACAAGGCCAAGATGGAGACGTACTCGAGAAAGTACAGGGTCCCCGGCTACAGCTCGCTGGACGAGATGATAGGCAAGGAGAAGTTGGACGCGGCGACAATCTGCACGCCGGCTTCGACTCACTTCGCCTTGGCTTCCAAGACTTTGGGGGCGGGCCTGCACACGTTCGTGGAGAAGCCGATGACTACCAACTCGGAGGAGGCCGGAAAGCTGATCGAGGTCGCGAAGAAGGCGAACAGGACGCTGACCGTCGGCTACATCGAGAGGTTCAACCCGCCGATCGCCGACCTGAAGAAGATGATTACGAAGCGGGAGCTAGGGGAGCTGATACTCCTTGAGTTCCACAGGGAGAACAGGAGGGGCGAGAACATCTTCGACGTGGGGATAGTGAAGGACGCCTCCGTCCACGACATCGACACTGCGATGTGGCTCTTCGACGAAGAGCCCAAGCTGGTCTTCGCGCGCGTGGGGACCGTGAAGTCGAAGAACGAGGACTTCGCCACGATAGTGCTCGGGTTCTCCGGCCAGAAGACGGCGTTCATCGCGACCAACTGGGTCACCCCGAACAGGGTGAGGACGCTCTCGGCAGTCTTCTCCGGAGGGGTGGTCGATGTCGACTTCGTGAGCCAGCAGACCAGCATCCACGAGGAGGGCGGGACGCGCGTGCCCACGAGAGCGTTCCAGGAGCCGCTGACGCTTGAGCTCAAAGAGTTCACGTCCGCAGTGAGCGAGAAGAGGAAACCGCTGGTCACAGGGGAGGACGGGCTGAAGGCTACGCGGATAGCTGAGGCGGTACTCGCGTCCAGCACTTCTGGGACGCCAATCTACCTAAGATGAGAGTTTGAAACCAACAAACTACGTCGCACCTGATGCGAAGCTGGGAAAGAACGTCGGGATTTGAGACATTAGATTGGTAGCTAAAAGTAATGGTCGTGTTTTGCGTCCAGTGACTAGCCGACGAGAAGGTACTACTATCAGTCAGGAAGACTTCGCAGCAAACTAGGGGGTGCTCCTAACGTCAGGTGGACTGAGCGAGAGATTACGAAGTTAGGAAAGACCTTTCCGCGGGAGTCTCGACGTGAAATGATGAAATTGTTTCCGGGCAGGACTTGGTGGTCAATTGAAGGCAGAGCAAGACAGTTGGGTCTAAGAAGACCCGAAAAAGAACCCATTTCAAGCTCGCTTTTCCGCACAGGTGATGTGGGATTCTCAGCTGGAATGATCATAGCAGATGGAAGTGTCATTGAGAGTTGGATTTCCGCCGGGAGTGTCAGAAGCAAGCTTGAAGGGGGAGGAGTTCGACCAAATAGATACTACACGATGCCCCAGGTCCAAGTATCGATGGAAGACAAGGCATCATTGGACCGGCTAGCCCGGATGTGGGGCGCTCGAGTGAATTTCTGTCAGAAGAGTTCTGTGGGAAACGATGTGTGGAAGGTATGCGTCCACGGCACGAAGGCTTATGACCTTCTAAAACTGGTGTTACCTTACCTAGCAGGAGAGAAAAGGGAAAAGGCATTGTATCTTCTCAAGAAATACAGATATAGGAAATCATTTGTCTCTTCCGAGCCCAAGAAATTCGTGGCTTTTGGTGGAATGAAATGAGGGGAGGAGAGGGGTCTGTCGTCTCAAAGAAGGCTAGGATAGGGAAGAACGTAATCATTTGGAATCTGACTTACGTTGGCCCAAAGACGGTAATCGGCGACAACGTGAAGATAGGGTCGCTCGCGCACATCGACTACGACGTCAGGGTCGGGAGCGGGTCGAAGATAGAGGGGAGCGTTTACATCCCGCCTCTCTCTAGAATCGGCCGGAACGTGTTCATAGGGCCTGCAGCCGTGCTAACCAACGACCCGTACCCTCCGAGCAAGCGGATGATCGGAGTAACCATAGAGGACAACGCGGTAATCGGGGCCCGAGCTGTGATCAAGGCAGGAGTGACTGTGGGCAAGGGGAGCGTCGTGGCCATGGGAGCCGTGGTCACCAAGGACGTCCCCCCGGGAATGGTCGTCGTGGGCGTCCCGGCCAGGGTGGTGTACACCCGGCGCGAGTTCGACGCTAAGATGAAGAAGTGGGAGAAAGGCGCTTCGTCATAGCCCTGACGTAGAGCTCTGTCAGGGAGATTATCACTACGAACCAGAGCACGCCGAGGCCGAATGTGAGACCCAGCTTCAGTAGTGCGATTGCAGTGAAGACGCCGAGACTGTGGATGGGAGGCCCTAGCGGCAGTATCACACCGAAGAACACGTACGTCTCGGCGATGATGAGCAGCCAGGCCACGACGGCGATCCCTACAAGCGCTAGTCTCAATTCAGAACACCCACGTCAGTATCGAGGTCATCACCGACAGGACGCAGGCCGCAGCTGTGAGCTGCAATACTTCGCCGACGAGCTTCTTCTCTGACAAGGGACCTGCGAGGAGCATCATGCGCGCGAGCGTGATCGGAGCCGAGGAATCGGGCGTGGCGTAGAGTCTTCCGTCTTTCCCCATGAACGTCGGCCTGGCTGCCATCTTCCTCCTCTCGACGAAGCCGCGGACGCTGGAGAGGATGTAGAACGAGTTCAGTATCGCCGGAATCATGGCTACGACGGCAGCCACCTCGACGCCGCCCGTGATGGCGAGGGCTGCAAACATCGCGCCAAAGACAAGGCTTCCACTGTTCCCGTCGAAGGCGCGCGAGGGATACCTGTTGAAGACATAGAACCCCGCTGCGATGGCTAGGAGAGGCAGGGTCGCTGCTACTCGGGCCAGAGAGAAGCCAGACGTGAAGTAAGCGTGGAGGACGACTCCGAAGGTCAGTGCGAGCGTGGACAGGAAGGCGAACCCGGACACCTCTCCGTTGAACGCATCCATCATGTTGAACGCGTTTGCTACAATCGGGAACGCAGCTATGACGAGCAGTGTGTAGATGGTGAAGTGCTCGCCGGTCGGGCCGAGGATGGGGAGGGTGAGCCTCGCCTCGTACAGGTCGGGTTTGAGTATGACGGATACAACCAGCGGGGCCGCGGCGAACAGGAGGAGAAGCGGCTTCGCCATGCCGCCGAGTTCAGAGAGGTCGTCCCAGATACCCACTGCGAACGCGACAGCCGCGACACCCATTATCGCGAGCGGGACTACCGACCCGTATGCCAGGTAGACGACCGCCTCTCCGATGATGGCCGCTGCAAAGACTACCGGTCCGACTGGGGACGGGACCTTGGTCGCAGGCTGCTTGTGGACGTCGTCGACAACCTTCCCCCTGCGGATGAGGTAACGAATGTAGGAAGGCATGACGAGCAGCATCAGGACGAAGGGTGCCAGGAAGGACAGGGCGAGGAGGCCGAGGTCAGCGCCGCTGAAGGGCAAACTTGACCACCCGCCAGTGTTTTCTACTTAAGTCGTTTCGAGCGTTTGCGCCTCGGTTCAGTCAGGTCCACGGCTTCTGGCCGTCGGTGATCTTGGTTTCATCCGGCACTTCGCCGGCATGCGCGTGCACGCGGGAAATTGACATCGCAAAGAAAGAAGAGAACAGGAAGGCCAGTGATTGGATTGGGTTCATGGACTCCAGTATGAAGAGCAGCGAATACGGCGTGTTCTGGTAGACGACGCCATTGGAAATGGTGACTCCCGTCTGCCCCGCAGGAAGGGTCCAGAAAGACTGGCCGAAGAGCGCTACCGACATGACCACCCCTGCTATCGACCCGACATAGGCGCCCACAAAAAGCAAGCCGAGATACCGGAAGGGCCGACCGTCGACCGGAATCCTGCGACCAAGATAATAGAAGACGGCGAGTTGGACCGGGGGGGACGCAGACACCTCCAGGAGGAAGAAGAGAGTCGGTACCTGAAGTCCGGGGAACGAGAAAAAATAAAGCGGGAAGGCGCCGAAGGAGAAGCCCCCCACCAGACTGAAGCCAAGCGCCACGAGCGTGACAGCGATGCTTCCTCTGCTTTGGGTTTTCGGAGGACGGGCAACGGCCCGTGAAAGGCTCGGGAGTGCGAGCCCGCTGAATGCGACGAAGAGGAAGCTGAAGCTGCTTAACACAGACAGGACGTAGACGAATGAGAAAGGGATGGTGAAGCTGTGGTTCGGTGGAAAGGCGAAGGAAAGTGTCCGACCCAAGGCATTGCCGAGGAGCGCACCGCCGTATATCGCGAGTACGCTCAAGCCGACCCCGAACGGCAAGAGATGCCGCCTTCCCAATGAATAGAATACAAGAAGAGTCAGAGGATAGGTCACAGCCAGCATAGCCCAGTCAATGGCCAAATGGGTGGAATAGGCGAGGTGTTGAACAATCTCATACTGCCCGAGAAAGCCCAGCACGGCCCCCAGTAAGAGGGACGCAGCGAACAGTACGGCCGCGGCCCCCTTGGACGACTTCATCTCCGAGTTGACACATGCGAAGCTATTTGACCTTTCGACGTGGGTGTGTCAGAATCTACCGCGTTGCAAGATAGTGGTAGCTGTGTATAGGGTTCACTGCGCTTAGGCCGGGAATCTCATCCGTCTTTGGCCACGGTCGGCAATGATTTGAGATTTCGTTCAATCATTTGGGAGCACAATCCGGGCCACCGCCCAGAGACTTGACATGACCTCGCGTCTTCAAGTCGCTCAACGTTAAATATGCCACCGGGCCGACCGAGGAGAGACAGATGAACATCAAGGACCTACGCGACGGCATGAGAAGGGTAGACGCAGAGGGCGAGATAGCCGAGATGGCCGAGCCGCGTTCAGTGAACCTGAAGAGCGGGGACCAGGCGAGGGTTGCAGACTGCACGCTGAAGGACGAAAGCGGGCAGATTAAGCTCTCGCTGTGGGACGACCAGATCGACCAGGTCAGGGTGGGCGCGAAGGTGAGGATAACGAACGGCTACACCAACAGCTTCAGGGGAGACCTGCGCCTGAACGTCGGACGCTACGGAAAGCTAGAAGTGCTGTAAGGCTAAAAGGCAAAGCCGCATTCTCGTTTTCTGCTGGTCGTGAGCACATGGGTACTACAGGGTACATACTGCGCAGAATTCGGGCAGGAGTAGCGGACAGACCGACTGGCTTCGTGTGGGTCCAAGACGCATTGGCAGCTTCGGGATACCTTGCCTCCAAGAGGCAGGTCGCCTGGGTTGGCGGACAGGGAATCCAAAGAATCTTGACACTTACCGAGTTTCCTCTCCCGAGCGAGTGGGTCGCCGACTTCGAAGTGAAGCACGTGCCCATGAAAGACCACAAGCCTCCGAGCGACGCTTCATTGCTCGAAGCGTCAGCGTACATCGACGAGAGCGTCCGGGCAGGAAAGAGGATACTTGTGCACTGCCTCGCTGGAAACGGAAGAACGATGTGTGCGGTCGCGGCCTACCTGATCAGAAGCAAGGGAATGAACGCGGACGACGCGATTACTTTTCTCAGGCGAATCAGGCCGGGAGCTGTGGAGAGGCGCCAGGAGGTGTCCCTGCGCGAGTTTGCTTCTCACCTCGGAGAGAGTGTGGTCAGAACTTCGAAAACCGGATAGCCGGACTAGATCATCTCTGCCACAAACGGGCGGTGAAGAGGTTCAACAGCTGATTCTGAAGACTTCATGAAGAAAGCACATTAATGGCTCGACTGGCGTTTCCGAGATATTGGACAGACTTCGGCTCTTGGTGGTTGCGCTGGCTGTCGTCGTCGTTATCGAGTCGGCGTTCATCTCATTTCCGTTAGTCCAGTCCCTCGGCAGCAGGCCTGTCCAGTACAAGGCGGGGAGCCCCGAAACCCACTCGTTCCAGTTCGGGCTGTTCAACCAGCCGATCTCGAACGACACGGAGCAAGAACTGAAGTCAAGTCTCAACGGCTCGTGGCTCGTTACGGTGCAGAATACGCTCCTTGCTTCTTCTCCGAGCCGCTCGATGGAGGCTCAAATTGCCTTCGCACCACCCTATCCTTCGGAGAACCTTTCCATTCCGACGATCATAGTCCAAGAACGAGCTGATGGCCTGCTCCGCGTCGAGTATTACGCTCAGAGCTGGCCGAACTCGTTTGGGTTGGTCCTCTACAATTCGACGTCTCAGAGTTGGAGTGGAGGAACCAACGTAACGCTTCGGTTCGTGAGCTTCGGTCAGCCCTCGGCGATAAACCCGTCCATTGCACCGCGGCCCAACGGGAACCTGACGATAACGGTCGGAGGGACGACCGTCGTTTCTGACTATCCAATCGCGTGGGCCTCGCTCGCAGACTTCTACCTCTACGGCCTCCCAGGGTCATCGTACCTGGGTGGAAACCTGACGCTGACGGTTCAGAGCCTAACTAGGAGCTGAACCCGCATGATAGGCGTGTTGCTTGGGTACCTGCTGCTTTCTGGGGCGGTCTATGCTTACGCAACCCCCGGAGCTACTCTGACCCCTCCTTCCGGGTTTCAGGCTTCGAACCTCGACCCAAACATCAACTCCCCCCTCAACAACCAAATCTACGACCCGAACTTCATCCCAGGTTTCGAGATGGGGCTGCAGAACGTCTCGATAGGCTGGAGGACAGGAAACGGATACGCAAAGATAGGGTATTCCGTCGGGCCCTGGGCACGCTCAGAATCCACCATTCCTCATCTCGCCGTGGGGCCGCAGTGCTGCAATTTCTTCGAGGTGCCCCACACCCAGCAATTCAGGCTGCCGGCATGGGGAGACTACTACTACGTCAGGGCGGGCTTCGGTCCTCCCGGCGTCAACGTCCAGAACTACACGACAAACTTCGGGGTTCCTGCGTACGTAGGCCTGAGGACCGACTGGAACTGGACAGTCAGTCTTGCCCTCAACTGGACGGAGCCCATCCTCCTGAACAGAGGCAACGAGTGGGCCGCGGTCGGTATCGTTGCAACACAATATGTGCCGAGCCTCCCGGGGAAACTGGCCTACACTGAAGTGAACTTCTGGATGGACCCCAACAGCTCCTCGGTGGTGAAACCCTACCCAGATGGAGTTTCCAGGGCTGTGTCGCCCCCTAACCTGGTCACGTATCATCCTCTACAGCTCTCTCAGAGTGGCAACCTGACGGTCACCTTGGACATGTCTGCTTACCTCAGGGACACTCTACAGAGCTTGGGCCTGACGACGCAAGGGTCAGAGCCGCCTGTCATATCCTACGTCTATCTGAACGTCGAGGGTTACAACGTGAGGTGGGATTCGACGCTCTGGTGGTTGGGCGTCATGGCACCGTCGCAGGGCGGTCAAGCCGGGGCTCCGGGACTCCTGTACGTCTTCGCAGGTGCGGTCGTGGCAGCGAGCGTCGTCTGGATGTACTACCGATTGTCAAGGAGAGTTGCGAGCTCGCCTTCTCTCGACCAGCAGAAGAAGTAACGAACCCAATAGCGCGGCGACAGCGGCAGAGGCTACAACGATGAGGACGAGTTGGGCTCCGTTCGGTTCCGCGGTGTGTTTCCCGCCGGCGGTCCGGAGCGGGACGGGATACGAAGACTCTGAAAACGGTCCGCTCGCAGTGAGCTGCACTCCCAGCCTTGGCTGCTGGCCAAAGTCGAAGAAATCAAGGGGCAGGTTCGAGCTGGCCACTCTGTCGTTGAGAGGGGCCAAGTTCCAGTTGTAATCGATGAAATGCAGGAGAGAAAGGTGGCTGAGCAGGAGGTGCGAGACGTAGTTGGTCTTGCTGTATGGGGAGATTGCGAGGAGAAGCACCCTCTGTCCAAGCCCGACGAGCTCCCTGGAGAAGTTGTGGTCTATCGTGAACTCCACGGGTGGGGTCACGTGGTCGTAAAACCCGCCCCCTTCGTCCCAGGCGATGAAGACGGCAGTGGTGTCCCAGTACGGGCTCTGCATGACCCTGTTCACGATGGAGACGACCCACGTTTCGCCAGTGGTTGGGTTGAAGGGAGGATGCTCGGTCAGGTTTGAATTGCCGAGCGAGTTGACGAAGCTGACCGAAGGCAGGCCCGAACCTGCGTCAAGTTCGCTTAGCAGGGAGGAGATGTTGCGTATTCCCGGTTCCGGGACAGGTAGACCGGATATGTAGTTCATGGGGTACACCGAAGGAGACCCCGCTGGAACGTTCAACAAGTCATAGTAGCCCCACGTCAGGCCGGCGGTGGTCAGCTGGTTCATGATGGTGCTGTTGTACGCCAGGTACGGAGGGGGGCCGTAGTTTTCGGAAACTGCGGTGTCTCCTGAGAACGTGATTAGGCGGTTTGGCGTGGTCTCGCTGAGTACAGCGGCGTAGTAGTTGTCTGCGAGGCCGTACTCTTCAGCGTAATCCCAGTAGGCTGGGATTGAGTGATAGTCGAAGTAGACCATCGACTGAGGTCCCGAAGTGTTCGGGAAACCAGAACCGCTTGCGTAGTCGTTCTCGTACGCCAGCTGACCCTCGACTGGGTTTGCTGGAGACGTGGTGTTCGTCAGACGGGGCGAGAGACAACCTCTCCCGTATTGGACGCAGACGTGGTCAGGTATTCCATTTACGGGTTCGAGTTTCGACGTGACGTTGTTGACAAGAGTGCCGTTCGCAGTGGGATAGGTCCCGAAGTAGTTGTCGAAGGAATGGTTCTCCTGCATGATGACTATCACGTGCTTGATGGGCGTGGCCGTACCAGTTGACGGGTTCATGTCGAAGACGCCCAGCTGGGGGGCGAGGAGTAGGACCAACGCGAGACATAGCCCAGCTCTTCTCACCGTGCAGACACCGACCAGTTCATGCTTCTGGAATACGAAGACCGCCGGCCTGTCACGGGACGTTGGCGTGCCGTTGCCCGTGCAACCTTCAAGCCTTTAGCGCCCGTTGGCCCTTGTACGCCCGTATCTCGGAGTAGAGCGACCTGAGGTAGAGCAGGCAGAAGGAGGTGAAGGCAAGGCCGCAGGCTATCATGGCTCCGTACCTGACATCCCCGGAGAGCCCCGATGTGAGAGTGTTGTTGAGGTAGGTGTAGTAGACTGAGAGTGGCGACAGGAACCTAGTGAAGTAGATGTTGTTGAACACGAAGAAGACGAACACGGTCAGCCACAGACCGTTGAAGAGCCTCCACCGCTTGGGCCCGTTCCAGTACCTGTCTATGAGCCCGAGACCGAGGAAGTAGACGACGTACTGCTCGTTTATGCTTATTCTGGTCAGATAGAAGATGAGCGTCGAGAAGAGGAGGACGATAACCAGGTATTGCTGGTTTATCCTGTCACGGCCGACCCCTAGCAAGCAGAATGCGTAACCTGCGAGTATCCCGACTATCCAGGCGTATCCAAACCAAGTCATCGCAAGGGCGACCGAGGGCGAGATCGGCAGGAATTGGGACCAGACGTAGGCTATCACCCAGAAGTTGGCGCTGTTGGATATCTTGTTTACCGTGCTGAACCCCGTGGCGAAGAGTCTCGCGAGGCTCCAGTTCTGGAAGACCAGGTATGGGGCCAGCGAAAGCGTGACAGCCACAATGACGGCAATCGAGAGGTATGCCAACCGCCTCGAAGTGGACTTCTGGCCCGCGGCGAGCCCTGGGAGGAATATCAACGGTATTCCCTTCAGAAGGACGCCCATCCCCTCGGACAGCGAGCTTCTCGTCGTGCTGGACAACGCGAGGAGGGAGAAGAGCACCAGGGCGAGGGTGAGCTGGTCGAAGATGCCCCAGATGGAGGAGAGGACGATGGTGATCGGACAGAGCATCCAGAAAGCGAAGGCCGCGGTGGCGTCCCCCTCCGAGGATCGTAGTCGGATGATCTTGTAGAGGAGGAAGGCTGCGACGAGGTCTCCTATGATCGTCTCCTGCTTGATCAGGAAGTAGTAGAGGAACCTGTTGTCGACCCCGATGAGGAGGTAGAGCCTGTAGACTGCAGCTTGGATCAAAGCCCAGAGGGGAGGGTATCCTATCGAAGGCAGGATGCCCGTGCCGGGTATACTCAGGCCGTTGATGGGCTGCGTGGCGAGGGCGTAGGGGTCCTTCCCCATTGAGACGTAGTAGCCCAGCCTCACCCAGATTTCGAAGTCGTACGGGTGGGCGGTCCAGAACGAGAAGGCTTCCCTGATGGCGACGCCCAGAGCGAGGGCTGCGCGGAACGAGATTCTGAACAGGGGGCTGTCAGCTCGCCTCAGGCTAGCTTCTGGAAGACGAAAAGCGTTTGATCTCCGAGCCTGTTGAAGGGTGGCCTCCCGGCGAGGACCTTTTCGAGAGCCTCCAAGGGGGAGAGCACGGCCCTGAGCCTGACGTAGTAGTTGCTCAGGTAAGCGGGAGGAAGGAGGGCGGGCAGGGCCATCATCTCCCTGACCCTGAAGAAGGGCTCGAAATGGCTCGCAAAATCCGACGGTGAGTAGTACGTCGAGGGTATGTCCATGCCGCCGACAGAGACCATCGTGGGCTGCCGCACCCTCAGCATCGCCCTGTCGAACTGGAGGAGGAAGGCGTGGATGGCGACCTCTGAGAGGCACAGAATGTTCCGCACAGAGCAGATGAAGTGACCCCCAGGAGGGAGCAGTTCTGCGAGGCCCGCCACGAAGGAGTCCAGCTTTGGTTCGCAATTCAGAGCGCCGTTTAGCGAATAAGCCACGGAAGCCCTTCCACCTTCGAGATAGGATGCCGCGAGAGCTATCTCGGCAGCCCCGAGCCTGAGAGGGATGACGTTGGTGGCCTTCCTCGCCCGCACTTTGGTCCCGAGGAGGGAGACCATCCTCTCGGAGATGTCGGTGGCCACTACGGTGCGGACCGACTTGGCTATCTGAAGAGTCTCGGCGCCGGTGCCGCAACCTATCTCCAGGGCGGCGTCTTCTTTCCTGAGGTATCTGTCGAGGACCTCGAGGGAGCGCCTCCTGATCCAGGTGTTGATGAAGTTGCGCGATATCGTGAAGTCGTACTCTTCAGAGGCCGAGTCGAAGGCTGCTGCGACGTCGGTGTAGTAGTCCCGCCCTAGAGATTTCCAACTGCGGTAGTCCACCTTGGTGTCCGATTCTCCTGAACCTGCGCCTTTGCGCTCGGGTCGGCCGGCAAACTCGAGGAGGAGACATGCCGTTGCGTCACCGTACCAGCGGTTCACGATTCGGTCGCCATACTTCTTCTTGAAGAGGTCGTATGTGGACTCGGCCTCCTGGGGGCTGGCTCTCCGGACACTGCATGGGAAGGAGAGTTCGCCCACCCTGACCCTGGCCTGGCCTGACGAGAGGGCGTTGAGCACCCAGTCGCTCCGCGGAGCTGCACCGAAAACGTAGAATCCTCGGCTCGAACCCATGAACCTCACCTCGACCACGTGAGGCAGTTTGCTCGTCCTACCGGTGGTCACCACTTTGATGGTCGGTGGCGATTCGAACGCAGGAATCTCTTCGAGCATGCCTACTTCACTTTCAGGTAGTCGTACATTGTCCTCATCTTGGCGTGCCTGACGGACTCGTAGACGCAGCGGTCCTCGCCCTGAACCGTCCACAATGTCCGACAACTTAAGCATCTAGCCGACCCCCGGAGCCAATCTTCTCCCTCAGCGTCAGATATAGCACGAATGAGTAACCGGTGAGGTAGACCAGAAGGATTGGAAGGATTCCCAGGTTCTTGGTAATGAGCGCCCACACTGAGGCGGTGGAGGCGAGGACCACTGCTCCCGCTTCGAGAGCGGTGGTGGTGTTCAGGGAAAGTTGGTACTTCTTGTCTTGCCAGGTCTCTCCGGAACGGCTGATGGCGTACTTCGGAGTCCGCGAGAACGTGCCCGTCTCGCTCGAGAAGAGGCCGCTGAGAGCTTGGACTGAGTTGCTGATGCTGATCCCGTACCCGAGGATCACGAGCAGTATTATCTTCTTGGCGTTCTCGAGAATCCCCAGTTTCTGCACCCTCACCGCCTCAACGCAGTAGAAGAGAACTGCGAATGTCGACATGGCGATGAGTATGGAGAATACAACCCAGGGCGCAACCTGGAGGCCGACCATCACGAGCCCGATGGACGAGCTACCCTGCACGACCGAGGGTATGGTGATGTTCACGCTGTACTTGATGACGTCAATGGAAAGGAAGTCAGCGGCCACAGCAATCAGAAAGGAGGCGATCATCAGGGGGTGGACGAGGTAGTAGGTCAGGTGGACCGCGGCCTGAGTCTTCTGGCCCAACGAAAGCCTCTTCGAACTTGCGATTTGACTGAAGAGCTTCTTGGCAGTCTGGAGCGAGCCCCTAGCCCACCTCCCCTGTTGGCGCTTGAGACTGGCGATGGTAGGGGGGAGCTCTCCCGGAACCTCCAGGTCGTTGAGGTAGACCCCCCTGTAGCTGGTCAACTGCAGTCTGTAGCTCAGGTCCAAGTCCTCCGCCAGCGTATCCGCGGCCCAACCCCCGGCCTCCCTGATGGCCTCCGCCCTCAGAACCCCTGCGCTCCCGTTGAAGTTCATGAGATACCCGCTCCCGTTTCTTCCACGCTGCTCGAGGAGGAAGTGGGCGTCCACTCCTATGGCGAGGGACTCTGTGACGGTGTTGTAGTGCCTGTCCAGATGGCCCCACCTGCTCTGGACGAACCCCACGGTTTGGTCCTGCTCCAGAAGGGGGATTGACCTGTCCAAGAAGTCGGGCGGAGGGACGAAGTCGGCGTCGAGCACTGCGACATACTTCTCCTTCGTCGCGTTTAGGGCGGCCTGCAGCGCCCCCGCCTTGAACCCCGACCTGCTCCCTCGCCTGATCACCTCGAACCCCAGGCCCTTGGCCCGGTATTCTGCGACCAGTCCATCGATGACCGAGCTCGTCTCGTCGGTCGAGTCGTCGATGACGTAGACCTTGACCAGGTCCCTGCCATAGGTCTCCGCGAGCACTACGCATACGGCCAAGAGCCTGCCGACGACATAGAGCTCGTTGTAGATGGGAAGGTGAACGGCGACCGTAGGTCGGTCCAACATCGGCCCCGCTCGGGATGGCCTGTAGCGCCTCGCCCTTATGGTGAGGTGCAGGGTGTTGAATCCGTACACGAAGAAGGCCCCGCTCAAGCAGATTGAAACCGCGAGGAGCACGCCTCCGACCGGGAAGCTGATCAGCACCGCTGTCCCCTCCGAACTAGGAACGCCGGCTTCGGTTCAGCGGAGGGGAACCTGGGCCATCTCGTCCCGGTTCTTGCCAGTCTCAGAGCGAATGATGTTGCCTCTGCCATGAGACATCGTCATTGAACTCCGGGGCTGGCCTTGAGCGTGGCGTACGCCCGCCTGAGCCTGGTGTACCTGTTCGACTCGACTATGAGATGGTCCAATCCCATACGGAGGTCGAAGGCATCGTCTTGGCGCCTCTGTTTGGCCAGCTTCCTGTTTAGGAGGTTCGACTTCACCTTGATGTAAGCGCCTACCGTAATGTGCAGGAACCTGTCGAGCACTGCTGTGGCCCACGAAGGCTGCGCAGCGGTCCCGCGAAGGCCATTACCTGATTCCAGTTTGGAGGAGTAGAGGGCGGGGTAGTAGAGCGAAATCCAACGCGCCCTCCCGAGCAGGTCATGGTACGTTCTCTCCCCCTTCAGTACGAGAGTCACGAGGGCGTCGCGGGCGAAGAGCGAGTCGCGCTTCTCCGAGAACAGGCTCACGGCGAAGCTCTCGTCCATGATGCAGCTGAAGCAGATTTGGGGCGACTCCGGGTTGGCCAGTCGAAAGGCCCGGGCCAGCAGGAGCGATTTCGCCAGCGAGAGCCACATCGTTCCACGGCTAGCGATGCAGAACAGGTCGAGGTCCGAAGACCTCGAGGCCGACCGGTACGACGTGGAGCCGCTCACCGCCACCACCTGCATCACCTCCCGCCCTAGAAGAGGAGCGAAACGTTCCGCGTACGACAGGTTTGTCTTTGCCCTTCTCCTGCTCCCGAGCTCGGTGGAGAGGACAGGACTCTCGGATTCGGCGGTTCTCTCGGTCAGGTATCCGGACCGGAGCTCGAACTTCGACCGGAGGAAAGGGGCCGAGTTGATGGCTTCGACCAGTTCGGGTTCAGACGTCCTTTCAGGCAATAGTGGAAGCAACTCGTGAAGCGAGAGGAGGGAACCGTTGCTCTTCGCCACCTCGTACAAGAGGCAAATTCGTTCCACGCTCTGTGTCGAGATGGTCAGGTGTACCGCCTCCAAACGGTGTGACGCTTCGAAGACCTCAGGCTGTCCCAGATGGAGAGCACTGCTGCCGAGACTTCAGTGACCAACGCCACAGGCAGAACAAGGATGGATCTCGGGTTTCTCGCGACCGTTCTGGCGAGAAGGCGCAGGGCAGTCAGGGGAGCAATGAGTATCAAGGACTCGATGGTCCTCGGGGGCGTCCCGAGGCGACGCCAGACCTGCGCGTGGCCGAATAGGATCCTTCTTCTCTGACCAATCACGTCTGCCACCCTGCCGGGTGTCTCGATGTGAACCCTGGCCGGGGGACAGAACTTGACCTTGTATCCGCGCAGGCGGGCTGTTCCAGCGATGAAAGCGCCATCGTTCACAACGCCCGCAGGGAGCCTCGTCACTATCGAGGACCTGATAACAATGAGCTCGTCGCTTGCGTGGTTGGACAAGTTCATGTGATTCAGCGCCAGAGAGGATTCGTTGTGAGCCGTCCACACCAGGTCAATCAGCGACGAGGTCATATTGGCTCTTGAGTCGAAGATGGGCATCGCAGATACGCATCCGACGCTCTCATCTTCTGAGGCCACAGAGAGGAGCTTCCGGACGGAGCCGGCCTCAGGGACTGCGTCGGAGTTGACCATGACGAGGAACTCTCCGACTGTGTTCTCGACTATCCTGTTTATCGCCTCGGCCTTTCCCCTTCTCTCGGGCTCGGTTATCAGGAGGATTCTGGAGTCAGAGTCGGCCATCTTTCGGGCTTCGGAGACGACGTTCTTGTCGCAGCCGCTGGCCACTACCACCAAACTCTGAAGCACGAAGCCACCAAAGTCTTCCGCGAGGAGGAAGGAAAGTAAGGAGGGAAGGTTCGGCGAGGAGTCGGAGGCGCAGACGCCTATACTGAACCCTAAGGCAGGTCTGGAGACTTGCATTCCGATCACAGTGTTATTCTCAGGAGCGCTGCGACGCCGACCAGCTCGGCCCCGCCCATGATTGACATGAAGGGGACTGCCTCGTCGCCGAAGTATGGAGCCAAGAAGAGGTAGGCACCCGCCGTGCCGGCGCTGTGAATCAGCAGGAGGACGGCGAAGATGAAGAGGCCAAGAGGATACTTCGCCTTGGTCGAGAGCGCGGTCCTGCCGTAGACGTAGGCGAGAACAGTGAACAGGACGGCGTTCACGGTGTATAGGAGGATTGAGAAGACGAGGAGCGGGTTCATTGACCTTCATTCTCGCTGAAGCGGTTTAAGCGTATTTCAGAATCTCGCCAGAATCTGTTCAGTTTCAAGGGCTAAATCGCCGAGGGCACACCCTTGACCCCGTTGCCAGACGACCCTGAGCTCAAGCGAGTTCTCTGGTACGTCCTGGGCGGCTCGAGGGGAGGGGAGAACAGGGCGAGGATAATCAACGAGCTGAGGAAGAGGCCCATGAACATGAACCAGCTGGCAGAGAAGCTCTCGGTAGACTACAGGACGATAATGCACCACGTCGGGGTGCTCGCGTCGAACTCGCTCGTCGTCACCCGCGGGGAGAAGTATGGCGCGATGTACTTCATCAGCCCAAGATTGGAGGCTGGAATCGAAATTCTTGTCGAGGTTTGCAACTCCCTCCGATTCAAATTGGAACCAACATAGCGTTGTAGATGCAAAAAGAGTGGAGTGGTGAATGGGATTTCGGTGACAATCTACGGGTAAATCATTTCGCACGCAACTTTCAATTTGCCATGTACAGGGTTCGTTGCGTCGCGCTCAGTAGGTTATGTGCGCGCGTCGAGCTCGAATTTCAGGAAGTTGCGATAGGCCTGCGCGTTGTGCTATCGCCCTCTCAGTCTGGGGAAGGCTTCACCTCCACGCGCTTCCTCTTCAGCACGTAGGTAATCCGATCAGGCTTGCCGAGTGTCTCGAACACTGGCTTCGGAATCGAACACTGCGCTCCCCTATCCTCGCGGTAGTTGACTCCCACCGTGAACTCCGTAGCATCTTTCTGCCACTTTGGCATGGTGGGACGCGTGCTATCTACGTATATAACGCTATGCCTCCACGGTATCTCCGTAGATACCGCTATCCTAATATATCTACGTAGATAATGGTATGCCATGCAACCAGACGAACTCCGCGCAGAAATGGGCGACAGGGAATACTTCGAGAGACTCGGAGCCCTACAGAGCTGGCGTGAAGGAATGGACAAATGAATCCCGCATCCGACTTCCGAGAGGCGAGGGACGAATCAATCGTCCACGAGTCAAGATGGGTTCGCAGGGTAGACGGGTTCTCCTACAAAGTCCGCGACAGAGGGAAGGTCATGCACGGGCTGAAGCGGATGGATACACCCATTCTGAAGGGGGTGCAGATATACCACAACTACATCCGACGGCATGAAGGGCTGAAGGGGGAGACCCCCGCAGATAAGGCTGGAATCAGGGTCGAGGGCGAGGACAAGTGGAGAACGCTGATACAGAATGCTTCGAGGAAGGGCTAAAGATGATGGATGATCGAGGGCTAACCATCGTGAGTCCTGCACATCCTGTAAAGGGGAAGCGAAGGCAAGGAGGGAGGACAACCTCTGACCTTACCTTCTCGGCTTATGTGGGGAATAACGACGAGGTATTCCCGAAGATTCTGAAGCTGTTTGTGCCTCAGGGTTCGGTGGTGGCAGATGTGACATACGGGAAGGGGGTCTTCTGGAGGCAGGTTCCAAAAGGCGCTTACAAGCTCAGGGCGACAGATATCGAAACGGGAGTTGATTGTCGTAACTTGCCCTATGAAGACGGCGCGATTGATTGTCTGGTCTTAGACCCGCCATACATGGAAGGACTCTACCGAAAACAAGCAGAACACTTGGCTGGCTCTGGAAGCCACGTCGCGTTTAGGGAGTATTACTCCAACGGCAAGGCCACACTTGAGGAAGGTCCCAAGTGGCACGATGCAGTGACCGCCCTCTACTTCAAGGCTGGCGCTGCAGCCAACAGGGTGTTACGGAAGGATGGCATCTTGATTGTAAAATGCCAAGATGAGGTGAGCGCGAACAAGCAACATCTTACCCATGTCCAGATCATCAACAAATACGAGAGCATGGGATTTGTTACCGAGGACTTGTTCGTCGTGGTCAGAACCAACAAACCGAGCGTCAGCAGGATAGTGAAGCAACGTCATGCGAGAAAGAACCACTCATACTTTCTTGTCTTTAGGAAGGTCGCTTCGATCAAAAATCAGAATCGCGTCGAATGACCACTTGTTCTTGTAGATAATACTCCCTCTTGTCCAGAAGCATTCCACAAAGGCATCTGCCCCGCTCTTCTCGAAGGCACTATCTATGATTCTTCGTCTTTTGTCTCTTCCCACCTTAGGCATCCTGAACTTAACGAGTTGGTGGATTTGGCCTCCGACTTTACGAGTAGATACTACCCGATAGAATTTCCCGTAGTCAGGTTTTGCCTCTTTTCTCCCCAATTATCTCATCAAGCAGATGATAAGGCTCAGGTTCGTATGGTTCCTCAAGAGGCCAAGAGACATCCATCAAGGTTGCAAGCAGATACTTCCTTTGTCGGGGCGGGTATTTCTTGAACGTAGATCGTGGCAAATCCTTGTTGCGGGCGAATGCGAATCTCCATTCACGCCCAAACTCGAACAAGTTAACGGCGAGGAGGTCGAATCCGCCGATCACTAAGCAGGTCGTTTCGAGGGTGCTACCGTTTGGCAACCTCACATTTCTTTTGTCGCTTGCATCGCATTGGAACTTTCCAGTCCATGTCTCACCATCGGACTTGACGCTATTGGACTGGAGCGATTTGACTTGGACGGTGATGGGATGACCCCCGTAGGTCACCACGAGATCGCTCTTGTGTTCCCTGTCATGATCGCTGAACCTCCCGACTTCGGTTATTCTCGGGTCGGAGAACCACATCTTCTTGACCTTGTATTCGGCCAAGAACCCTGAGATGATTCCCCTTAGGCTTGGTCGTTCATTGATTATCTCCTCAAGCTCGCTCAGAGTCAACCCCCATTCTTCGAAGATTCCCAGAGTGGATGCACCCCCGTGAGAGGCCGATTCCTCTCATTTCAGCTTATAGAAGGGAGTCAAGAACGACCCGAGCTGACGAGAGTTAATGGGAACCTGAATCTGCCTCGGATGACGCTAAGTTACCAGAGCCTTCCGGAGACTCTTCGGTTTATCTAGCGCCGCGCTCTCGGTGAGCTTTCAGTTTAGTACAGGCGCGAGCGACAGTGGACTTCGAACCAAGCTTGACAATGCCTGACCGGACAGATGGGCCGGAAGGGATTCGATACGTTCTTGGTGCTGGAAGCAGTATCGAGATTCGTTAGTTCAAGTCTCCTTCGACGTAAACCGAGTCGGAAGACTGGTATTCCTTCCAATCCCTTGCAAGCCTTCGGTAACGATACAACATGTGTTGGCTTGAGAGCCTCGACAAAAACCTGTGATTGACAATCAGTGAATTAACTTATAGTACATTGCTGATGGGACGAGCGTGAACTAGGTTGCAGACTCGGTATTCGCCCGGCTCAAAGAGGTGAGAACCATCGGCATCAGTTGGGTCTTCTATGCCCTGTTGGCGCTCTTTGCTCTAGACACTCTGGGCCTCTTCCTGCCTCTGCCGGTGTTCGGGGGCTTGGGAGTGACGTCAAGCGTCGGGCTCGGCTCCGCCATTCTGATAGGATTGTTTCTCTACGTGTCGTACGAATCTGCAAAGGCAGAGGCTAATGACGAAGATGTTCTGAGGCTGATGTCGAAGATTGAGAAGGGGATGTCGGATATGGGAGGGAGAGTCGAGGAACTCGGGGCGAAGGTATCAACCATTCAGGTAGCAGTCGCAGGCAATGAGAAGACCCTGGTCAGGATAAGCGACATAGAATCAGAGGTCGAAAGAAAACTGGGAGAGGTGGAGGAGAGGGTGTCAAAGATCGAGGGCGGAGTGACGGGCCTTGGAGAGGCGCTCTCAAGAATCGAGGCGACAGAGTCGGAGATTCATGGGAAGCTGGAGGGCGTGGGAGTGAGGGTTTCGAAGGCAGAGGAGGGTCTGAACGAATTACAGGAGAAAATCACTGAGGTGGAGGAGACGACTTCGGGGATAGACAGAAAGGTGGTGGGTCTGGAGAAGAGCTCGTCTGAGATAGAGAGAAGGGTAGCCCTAGTCGCAAAGATTCAGGAAAGGATTTCGAAGATTGAACGGAGCGTCTCCAAGATTGAAGGGAGCCTCTCCAGGATTGCGAAGACGGAGCGCAAGATTTCGAGGATTGAGAAGAGCGTGTCCAAGATTGAGGCAAAAGTTTCCAAGGCGGTGAGGCCGGGTGCTAAGCGTGCTTCAAAAGCTCGCAGGAGGAGGCCGAGGAGGGCTGAAAAGACCGAGGGTGAACCTGTCCCTGGAGAGGCACCGACGGTGGAAGAGGGCTCACAAGAACCCACACCTCAATGAAAGACGATTCAGCAGCCGGTACTGAATCTACTCTCGAAGTTCGCCTTCAGTCCTGCACCATGAATGAGCAGGACGTGTTCCTGGGTTCCGACTGCGGGCCCGACTGGAGTCGAAACGTACAGGTGTCCAGGTGTGGGTCCCAACTTTGGCGGAAGGCGGGCCCGAAGGGACTTGGACCCATGCACTGCGAGCTTTGGTTTGCCATATGCTCGAAAGATTCCGTCGGCTACCAGCCTCGTGGACCTCATTTCGGATGGACTTGGATTGAGCATGGGCGTCCATCTCAGTCGCTGACTGTGGATTTCACTCTTTCTGACGATGTCGGGCTGGTTCCCTCGCTTCAGAGAGCATGCCAAAGCCTCCCATCATTAAGGAGAGGAAAGGAAGAAGAGGAACCTCCTCCCGACAGTGGCGACAGCGCGATGAGCGAAGAGCAGTTTCGTCAATGGGTGAACAAGAGGTCGCGCCTGCCTCTCGCAGTCAGGGGGCACTCGTTCGTGATGAGGGATGACGAAATCGTCCTGGTCGACAGGGGGAAGTTCGTCTACGAGGAGGCGTTGCAGCTGGTGAAAATGCTGAACTCGAGAAACCCGTTCGCGCAGATCAACGCCAGCGTCATGATCTGGGAGCGGAACGGAACTCTTCGAGTAATCGTCTTGGCGCTCATAGCGCTCATCCTCGCGGTCGTCATACTGCTTGCCAGGCGCTAGCCAGGTTCCTAGCCGCTATGGTTTGATGGTGACGTAGTACAGCTCGGTCACGCCTTGGGCCGGAACTCTGAACACGCCGTAGTTGAGGTTCCCCGAGCTGTCCGCCCAAGCGTAGACTGTGTTGCCGACGCTTCCCTTCCCATAGTTCTGAAACAGACTGGCAACCAGAGCGACTGTTTGGTTCGCCCCCGCACCGCTGAAGGATATAGTGCCCACATTGACCCAGACCGTCGGGTTGACAGACGTGACGTTCGCCAGGCTGTAGCCCTGCGATGCGATCAGGCTCGTCACCTCGCGGATCATTGTTCCCCTGTCTACGCTGAGCACTTCCGTTTGGTTCTTGCTCAGGCCCAGGCTCTGAAACGCCGCCACGGCGTTGGCGCCGACTCCCACCGTGCCCGTGTTCGGGTTGACCGCGGTCATGAAGGGGAGCTGGGTGACCACCCCGGACGTCCCAGGATTGGTGTAGACTGCCACGAAGTAGGTGAGCTGTCCTCCGACCGAGTAAAGAAGGTAGGAACCAAACCGGTAGTTGGGGAGGAGAGTCAGCTGCGTCCTCACCTGGCTGTTAGTGGTGAGCGCATTTTCTGCGGCCGAGGGGCCGATTATCAGCGCGGACGCTGACGGGTTCTGGTAGAGAAAGATCTGTCCGAGTTTGTCCCCGCCGTAGGCTATGTAAAGCGCGCCAAGGTTCTTGCTCACCACGCCCTGGTACTGAACGAGCTGCAAACCGACAAAGTACGTCTCGTTACCCACGGCAAACGGTATGTACTGCACCGTATTGTTGGTCGGGCGCTCGTAGTACTGTGTGCCTGACCTGAAGACGAACGGGTCGCTCACGTGGAAGATGAAGTTGTAGTCCAGTTGGCCTGCGACGGTAGGGGTTCCGAGAAGCTGCTCGGGATACCTCAGCTGGGGCACCAGCCAGGAGGGAGGAGAGGTCCAGCTGCTGTAGTAGCTCTGGTAGTACTTCGTGAGGAAGTCAGAGCTGTTGGTGGCCCCCATCAGGTTGGAGACCGTATAGCC
The DNA here is from genome assembly GCA_032906765.1 of Nitrososphaerales archaeon. Taxonomy (NCBI): domain Archaea; kingdom Thermoproteati; phylum Nitrososphaerota; class Nitrososphaeria; order Nitrososphaerales; species Nitrososphaerales archaeon. The sequence goes on along the minus strand of JAJTZB010000005.1, from coordinate 67,842 downwards.
CTGCATCGTCCCGTCCTGGATATTGACGAGGACAACGCCGAAGAATCTGAGGTACGGGCTGGCGGCGAAACCCGACTGGAGCGGGTAGTCAATGTACACTTGCGCCGCGTAGTAGAGGTTCTTCCCGTCCGATACCAGGTAGGCCGATGGGTCGATGGTGAGGCCGGGGATGAGTATGTCCCCGACTCTCGAGAAGATGTTTCTGTTCCAGAGCATGTCTATAGATTGGCCTGAAAAGGCGAAGCCGAGCTGTCCCTCGGCGAAGGTGAACCACATGGTCTTCTGCCACCCGCTCAGCAAGTAATCGGACGTTCCAGGATAGGAGACTTTCTGGACCTCGTCATAGCCGGGGACGTGCACGTACACGTTCTGGCCGAACCCCGCTCCCTCACCGTAGTAGATCAGGGGTTCCGAAGGGATCCCGAAGGCACTGGTCGTAGGTATCACGGACCCGTTGTGGGTGTTTATCACGAGGACTTTGGCTGCATGTGTGTAGATGAGGTGCTCGCTTATCCAGTCAGTCGACGGGAAGGTGGGGGTCGTCGGAGAAACCCAGTACTCCGTGTTGTGGTAGAAGACAATCTCTGAACTCGCGAGGCCCATCCAGTTGTAGGCCCCGATTTCCTTCGTATTCGTCACCGCGGCCGCCTGCTGGTCCCACTGCCTGACGAGGTTGAGGGTTGTAGAGGGGTTGCTCGTGGGCAGGTTGGTGGCGTTGCTTACATTGATGCCGTTCAGGCCCGCGGACCACCTCGTCACCGTTATCTGTTTCTGCGACTGGGGGTACCACTGATACGCCAGATAGTTGTTGTTCCAGTTGAAGAAGAGGTACGCGCCTGCCCCTGCCTGTATCACGAACATGAAGGCGAGCGCGACTGCGACCCCCTTGAAGAGGTTCGACCTCGGTACCTGGACGTTCCTTCTTGAAACGTAGAGGATGCCCACCAAAGCGAGGACGAACGAAGTCCAGAACAGCCCGTACACGTAGGGAGTGGCTATGTTCATCAGCCAGTATGGGGCTCCGAGTATTATCTCGAAGATGACCGCAGCGGCTATGGCGAGCATGTTCCTCAGCCACACGTCGCTCCTCCTTGTCGTCAGGTTAGCGGCGAGACGGAGAGCCATCCTCGCGGTAAAGACCACGAGAAAGGCAGAGGCGGCGTATGAGAGCACGTTGTATTGAATCGACATCGACGGCATGAGCCCAACGAGCTCCTGCCCTGAGGCGGGGACCAGCGGAAGGACGAAGACCCTCGGCACGCTTCCCCAGCTCCCGAGGCCCGTCGTCAGCATCATTATCGAGTTCATCGTCTCGCCCAGGAAGGCGAAGGCGTGCGTAGCCACGAACGCGTAGAATCCGATTGCCCACTTGAGCGTCTGCCAGAGGGCCCATAGCCAGACGTTCATCCCGCCTTTGCCCTTCGGCTCCGTCTCCTGCTCGGGGTTGTAGGGCCTGGCGTACCTACCGACCGCACCGATGAACCGCCGAAGGTCGCTCCCTCCCACCTTCGGATAGACCAGCAGGAGCGAGAAGAGGGCGGCCGCGACAAAGAGGTCGCCGTGGTAGAACGTTATGCCGAACCAGTCGAGCCCGGCCTTGGCCGAGTACACCGATTCTGCGATCGACCATTGGAGTATCACCCAGACAACGGAGAGGACAACCATTACGGCGATGAGGCCCAGGAGTACCCAGGCGAGCCTCCTGCCGAGCCTAAATCGACCTTCGGATTCATCGGAGCCCATTCATTCGGAACGGCAAGAGGCAGTGCTATTTACGCTTGGTATGGGGGTCGAAGATTGTGCTCTATCAATGAGTTACTTCGCCATTCAAGTAGTGTTCTGTTCCGTCAGTTAGGTTGGTGCGGGGGGTGGGAGTTTGACCCAGCATGTTGCGGAATTCCGGCGCCAAACTTGGCCGATTCACATTTCGAGTAGCGGATTTGAAGGTCCAACCCATGCGTCTGGTTACAGACTTGGGAACCTTTCTTTCATCATGCGCTTGAAAGTTCGCTTGTCATAACGATATTCTCTATCCGTGTCCAGCTCTCGGTAAAATTCGTCCATCGAGGCCTTCCTGAAGAGTACTCTTGACATCCAGAGAGAAACATCCCTCGTCTTCCGGAAGGGCATCTCCATGAGATAGAAAGGATAATCCGCTGCCGTCGGCAGGACTCCGACGAGAGGGAGGAAAAGGCTGACAAGCCTGCAGCCGGTCCTCAGTTTCCTCTCGAAAAATTCGACGTCCTCTTCAATCTCCCCAAGACCTGAATACACGACCGTTGCATCATCCAGGTCCGACTCCATGAAGTCCTCATTCCGGATTTCTATCCGGTCGGCCAATCCCAGTTCTTGAATGGATTCTGTCGTCTTGGCCGCCCGACCCTTGTGTAGCTCGATTCCAACTGCCTTTTTCAAGCCAAACTCAGTAACTGCAGCAATGCAGAGCCGACCTCGCCCGCATCCGAGGTCATAGAATACATCCCCCTTCGACGCCCGCGCGAGACGCAGTATTTTCCGAATATATCTGTCGCTTTGATAGTCTTCGGGACCCAGCCGGTACATCGTCTACTCTAACTGCTCGCCGCTTAGTCCACCAAATAAACTAACGTGCAGGAGATTGCGATTCTACCCTCGGGTGAAATGTCTTACAGAGTGAGAATGGATTGTCTGTTAGTCGGATGATCGCAATCAGGAAAACACTACCAGGAAATCATCGAATCTTGGTGCGGGGGGCGGGATTCGCGCATTAATTTACTGGCAAGAATCGCGAGGGAACAAAGGGGTGGGTCCGGGGGCTTGGGCCTGTAAGCAAAAGCACTCTGGCGTCAGTAGCAAGTTCACATGTGCCGTACCGGAGAATCATTCCACGATGCCCCTGAGCCTTCCGTACTCTTTCAACAACAGTTCGATTGTTGGTCTGATGTCTCCCCTCACCTGATACTCCTTCAACGCATGATAGTACTGCCCACGGTTCCGCAGGTCGATGTTCACCGGCGGGAGACCATGTTTGAGTAAGACGTTGATCAGTAGGAGTCTGCCGACCCTTCCGTTACCGTCTTTGAAAGGATGAATGGCCTCGAACTGGTTATGGACCACGGCCGCTAAGACGAGCGGTTGATAGGAGCCCTTGTTCGCCTCGTACCACCTCACGAGTCGCCGGAGTAGAGGAACGACCTGTGTCGAAGGAGCTCCCCTGTGGACAACGTTGCCGAGTGGGTCAACGACAGAAACCTCTACGCCCTTCTGTCTGAATTTCCCGGCAAACTCCTTCGAATTCCCGAACACGATTTTGTGTAGCTCTTTGATGAGAAGAATCGAAACGTGTTCCGAGGTGTTCCGAATGTATTCCACCGCTTCCGCGACGCCTAAGGTTTCGGCTATCTCTTGTTTCGGCCGGTCAGGCCACATGCCTCCCGCGAGCACCGCCTTGACCTCGTCGCCAGTAACTGTGGAACCTTCGATTGCGTTGGTATTGTAAGCAAAAGCCTCGGTGAACCTTTGCCAGCCCTCCTCGCTCAAATGGACCATCCTGATCTTGGCATCGGAAGCCAGACCGCGCAGCTCCACAGTTTCGTAACTGTCTAGGCTAACCGTGTACGGGTCGCGAATCTGCTTGAGCGCATCTGCTTGGTTCTTGAGACGGACGCGTGCGGTCTTCAACCGGTTCCGCAGTTCCTCGCTCGAAAGGTCGTACCCGAGGAACACCCTTACCTTTTCTGGCCTGCCCGCTCGTCTGTACGAATGAGCCAGATAGTATTTCTTCCTTCCACTCAACAACCGGACTTCGACATTCATCCTCTGCGTATAGGTGACTACACGCACTTAAGGTTATCAATCTGGTGACTACGCCCTAATAAGTCGCTGACCGCTGGGTGACTACGTGGATCCGTGTCGGATTGGGCAGATGGTAGGCTAGGCGGGAATCAGACCCGAAATTGTTTCGGCTTACCAGTAGATTATCGGATTCTGGTGCGTGGGGTGGGACCCGGATTATGCACGCTGTGTTCAAGGCGAGACCTTTCTGAGCCCAGATTGCAGTGTGGTCACCGGGACGAGAACACAATTCATTGTGCCGAAAGGGCAAAGTTTCCGCTCCTAGACGATAGCAGATGGTCTTGCAAGAATGCATGAAGACCTGCGTGTGAGCCGCTGGCGTTCTCTCGCTTCTTAAATACGAACTTGACCTGAGAGAAGGGCGTCAGTCGATGGGCACCCTCGGGACCTGGTACTCGATTCTGAACGGGACCTACAACCCGAAGACCCAGCCCGTCCAAGGCCTTGACGCTCTCAGCCGCTGGCTAGTCGCCACCAGGTCGGTCGTCTTCGTCATGACTGTCAACTCTGTGATAATTGGGACCCTGCTTGCTGTCACCGCCGTGGGCGTGACGTCCGTTCTGCTTCCATACTTCATACTTCTTGCGCTCGGCCTGACCTTTGCGCACGCCACCAGCAACCTGTTCAACGACTACTGGGACGCAAAGCACGGCATTGACACCACCGAGGGCTACTTCAGACCCGCCTATCTCCCGCACCCATCCATCTCCGGCATGATGAGCCAGAAGGGCCTCTTCTCCCTCGGCCTGGTCCACCTTGTCGCCATGGTTGCCATCGCATCATACTTTGTCGTGGTCAGGGGCCCACTCGTCATCCTCTTCGCTGGTCTCGGCGTGGTATCCCTGACGCTCTATGCGGGAGGCCCGAAGCCGCTCAAGCGCATCGGCCTCGGCGAGCCGGCCGTCTTCCTTGTCTGGGGGCCGCTGATGGTCGGCGGAAGCTACTACGTCCTCACTGGCGCGCTGCCCGCCTGGATCATCATAGCCTCCATACCATACGCCGTCTCCGTCACCACTGTGCTGTTCGGAAAGCACATCGACAAGATAGACTACGACGCCAAAATCGGAGTGAAGACTCTCCCGGTGATCCTTGGCGAGAAGACCACGAAAAGCGTCCTGAAGGCGCTAATTGTCATCGCCTACGCGGCAGTGGTCGGACTGGTGCTCATCAGGCTACTGCCCGTCTGGTCGCTTCTCAGCCTCCTCGCACTGCCGAAGGCCAATCAGCTCTTCCGCAATCTCTCCGAGCCGAAGCCCAATGAGCCTCCGGCGGGGTACGTCATGTGGCCCATCTGGTACCTTGGTTTCGTCTTCGCGCACAACAGGCGGTTCGGGACGCTCTTCGTCTTTGGGCTGCTGCTTGGCGTTCTCTTCCCCTACTACCTGCCGCTGGCCTAGACTCGACTTCACGTAGGGATTCAAAGTGTGGGGTAGCCGGGAATACAACTCTAGAATGAAGCGCGGGGGCAGGAATAGGGACCTTCGGGTTCAAATCTGCTCCAGCCCAACGTGGCCGAGGGTTCGAATCTCGTTCCCCTGAACCTCTTGGAGAAGTCCCTACAAGCACCGGGAACCGCTTAAAGCAGAAGCCTAGAATCAGGTAGGCGTTGCGGAGAAAGAAGATTCGGCACCCAGACTTCGCCACGCTCGTCATGATAAACAAGGAGGTTGTTTCACTGACAGGAGAACTCCATGAGCACACTGAGTACGATGATGAGAGGCTGAGGGATTTGGTGAGGGAAGTAGCGTCCGTGGCGAACGACGTTGATTTCGAGGAGGCGGTGATTCAGGAGGCATCCCTGTTGGTCTACCGGATTGCCAGCGGGCAGCACTTCCACGAGGGCAACAAGAGGACCGCCCTGGTGGCTGGGGCTGCGTTCCTCAAGATGAATGGCTATACCATCGCCCTAACAGACGAAGAGCTTGTTCGGGTCGCTGACAAGGCAGGAGTTGCAGGAGCAACCTTAAATGAAGTTCACGACGTGATGAAGAGACTGGTCAAGAATGTCACAGAGCGAACGTAGGAAGTGGGAGGAAACGGTCAAGGAGATCGTGGAATCCAACAGGGACTTCTTGATCTACATCGGCTCTGAAAGCAGAGCGAAGCTCCAAGCCTGAGCCGGAGTCGATAGATTCCGCGCGGGCCAGAAGGCGTCCGTATCAATTTCGCAGAAGTCATATTCGAAATCAAAAGTTCGAATCTCTGAGATTCAGGACAGGAGGGATGGACAAGAAACAATGTGATGGGAAGCCGGGTGGGGGACTATCTGCTTCATCCAACCATGAGATGCGATTATTGGTGCAGGGGGTGGGATTCGCTGACACATAAGTGGATTAGAATCTTGGCCTAGAAGCGGCAATTCAACCTAGCATACTTGGCGGAAGTTATGTCCTTATTAGCATCTGACTAGGAGATGGGCGGTTTGTGAGAACCAAGAGAGTAATCGTTGCTGTCGGGGTTGCCTTTCTGGTTCTGATCGGTCTGGGCGCGGTTGGGAGCCTGTTACTTCCTGCTCAAAATCAACCGACAACAAATTCATCAACGTCCTCGGCTTCGGAGTCATCGTCGTTCGCATCATCAGAGTTCTCCAGCACCGCTTCCTCTCCGTCAACATCTCAGCCATCGAGCTCCTCTTCCAGCATGACGAGTTCATCCTCTTCTACCACAACGTCAACTGCGCCCATCACATCATCAAGTTCCTCAATTTCGACGACCTCAGTTTCAGGCGTCACACTTGAAGACATAATTGCTGGAAAATCCCCGAGCGCCACGGACAAACAGGGGACAGGAGGTGTCATTGTCACAGTCCACAACCTGCTGGTTCTATACGTTCGTGATGAAAGCGATGGGGATTGGCATGTTGCGGTGACTGACGGGCAGGTCAGCGTGTTCATCACGGAAATTACGCCAACCTACCAATCCACGGTCAGCAAACCATCGGTGGGTTCAACCATAGACGAGACAGGGGTTCCCTACTGCGACACTTATCACCAGTCCGAGAGTTGGCATGGAGACACTTGCTGGGAAATTCATCCTGTAACTTCATGGGCAATCTCCTCAGAAACCACTGTCACCTACACTTCGACTCAAACTGCCTACGGTCTCAATGTCTCAATTTCATATGCGAACAACCCGATCTCACGAGGTTCGACCCAGACCATCTATGTAGGGGTAAGCGATTCTGATGGTCCTGTCTCCAACACCCAAGTGTCAATCCATGTGCTTTATGCCTCGGGTCAGACGACCAAGGACTTCGTTTGCGTGACCAATCCTGATGGTTCGTGTTCGGCTTCATGGACAATCGGCGGCAACTCAACGCCAGGAACTTTCCAGGCAACTGTGACGGTTGAAGGGATAGTCTTCCATTCTTCCTTTGAAGTGACTACTGCCTAAAGACCAAGTGCGGGGGGTGGGATTTGAACCCACGAACCCCTAAGGGATGGGAGCCTCAGTCCCACGCCTTTGACCATGCTGGGCGACCCCCGCGCGCAATCGACAGCCCGTCTTCGGGAATCCTAAAACCCTTTTGTGGGGGAACAAGGATTTAACGCCCGTCTTGCGCTGGCTTGCTTCGTGCCGGCGTAGCTCAGCCTGGTAGAGCACTCCACTATGGGCTCAGTTGCCTCGTAAGCAAGGGGCCGCGAGATCGATGCTCGCCGCCGGCTCTCCTCACCTTTCCGTGGGAATTACCATCTCTCGTAGTGGACAACGTCTCCGACAGGTCGCCTTCCCCGCTTGAGCGACGGTGAGCGCTTGTCCTTCGCAGGATGGCCTATCGAGATGACGCCGACGGGATGGAAGTGTGGGGGGATTCCCAGCAGGTCCCGCATCGCCTTCGGGTTCGGCACACCCGTAAAGGCGGCCGCCAAGCCAGCGTCCATGGCCGCGAGGAGTATGATCATGCATCCAGCGCCTATGTCGAAGAACCAGTAGGGGGTGGGCCACTCAATCTCCTTCCCGTTGTCGAGCTTGTCGGGCTCGTTGTACCTGTCATGATAGAGCTTCTCGCTCACACACGCAACTATGTCGAGAGGCGCCTCTGAAATCCACTTGTGGAAGCCGCCGGCCGCGTACTCCTTCTCGCCTTGAATCTCGGCTACGTTCCTCTTCATCTCGGGCCTAGTCACAACGACGTAAGCGCTCCCTTGGCTGAAGCCGGCGCTCGGTGCGTGCTGGGCCAGCTGCAGGATGCGGCCGACGGTCTTAGCGGAGACCGGTCCACCAGTGAAGTGCCTGACCATCCGGCGGCGGAGGACAGCCTTCTCGAACTCCAACCCGCCGAGAGGCGAAAGCGCCGCTTGTTAGTGTTATGGGTCAGTCGGCGACGTTGATTGTCACGAAAGCGTAGCCGGTCGCGCCGTTGGGGAAGGTGTCGGAGACGTCCGAGGTCTGGGGCTGTCCGTTCCCGTCGGTGGCGCGCACGTAGATGAAGGCCTCGCCCTTGGTCGGGGGGCTCCACTCGTAAGCCCAGAGCGCCCACGTCAGGTTCGACAGGGGTTTCTTCAGTTGGGCCTGCTGCCACGTCTTGCCGTCGTCGAAGCTCAACTCGACCTTAGAAATGCCCCTGTCGCCCGCGAACGCGTAACCTGCCAGGAGTATCGAGCCTCCGCCATTGGATACGCTCACTTGGCTCCCTGTCTCGGGTATCACTATGAAGGCGACCGTGTTCACCTCCGCGTCGTTCGTCCACCCGCGCGTCTGCCAGTAGCCAAGGTAGTCAGAGCCCAGGATGGATATCCGATTGACCCACTTCGCGCTCATCATGCCGTATAGGCCGGGGATGACGCCACGCAGGGGGTAGCCGTGCTTCACGGGCAGAGGCTGGTCGTTCATCCCGTATGCGATGATGCTGTCGGGCAACATCGCCCTCTCTAGCGGTATCCCCACGCTGTATCCGTCGACTGAATAGAACACGACGTACTGCGCGCCTGCCTTCACGCTGCCTGCATCCGCGAAGAGGTCCGAGAGCTTCACCCCCTTCCAGTTCGCGTTGCTGATCAGGGCCCCGTTGATCTGGTTGCTGACGCACTCCAGAGTGGTGTACCGACTTGACACAGGCAACGCCTGGATGTCCTGCAGGCCGTACTTCTTGGGAGCGTTGACGAGCCCGTCGACAGCCAGCGACCAGCCTGCGACGTCGACGGCTGGGTCTATGATGTCAATGGCGACCCTGTAGAAGCTGTCGTTGGGCGTTACCTCCGAGTCGACCAACAGCTTCAGTCGCGGGTCGCTGAATATCGCGGGAGAGTTCTGGAGGTCTATAGGAAGGCTGCCGCCCGAAGGCTGAATCTGACTCGAGAAGATGGACCCGAGGTTCGACAGGCCGAGCAAACCAGCAATGACCGCGAGGAAACCTATCGTTCCCTTCTCAATGAACTCCCTTCTCGTTTTGCCGAAGACGGGAGCAGGACCGGCGGCCATGGGAGATGGGGCGCGGAATTCCGCTTTGAACCTCGGCGCGAGTACGAGGGCAAAGACCCCTTGGACGAGCAGAAGAGTCAGCGGATAGGTCCAGATGCTCGACGCGGTTGCGGAGGCGACGGAACTGCCGAAGAGGGAGCCACCGGTCAGTGGGAAGAGCACGATCCCGAATAGGACCCACGGCATGAGCGACAGGGAGAGGAGAACCTCGAAGGACGACAGCGGCAGCGACTTCAACCTAGGTGCCACATATCTATCGAACAGTACGAACAGGACCCCGTAGACAGCCGCCGCGATGACGGTTGCGACACCGAGGCCAAGCTCCCCTGCCAGCTCTCCGAAGTGCTGGACCATGGGCTCTTCAATCGAGGCTGGAACAACGCTGATGAACGCGGCAATGGCCGACTCGGGAGGGAAGGGGGCGAGGCTCTCGATCCTGAGGAAGAAATTGAAAGCCAGGGCGGCCAACCCAGCGACGAAGCCTGCGTAGAACAGCGACCAGGCCCTCTTCCGAGTATTCTGCAAACGGATTGAAGACGTTCGATTCCGCTTTAAAAAATGCGCGCTGCCTCAGACGGCCTCTTCAGGACGTCCCGAAGGTCAGGCCGAGGTCCCTGAGCCACTTCCTGTAGGCGACCGCGATTCTGTCCGAGCGGAGGTGGAGTTCTGCCTGAAGGTCGAGCGGGAGCAGCTCCGGCCTCTGAGACTCGACGACGGGAACGTCCTGTCCCGTTATCTTGTCCTGATACGCGCGGAGCTCCGCGTCTGGAACGTCACGGGCGTAGTCGAGGGCTATACACATCCAGCCAACGCAGTTGGTGTCGTCCACCGGTGTGACGTTCAGCTGGATGGCGAAGTTGCCCTCGTTAGTGCTCTTCAGGAAGTAGGCGGTGAATGGTCTGAGCACCCTGTAGGTGTAGTTCACGTTCTTTCCCTTGCCGGTTCCGTCCGGGTCGGGCTGCCAGACCCTCACGTTCCTTGTCACGACCCCCTCATCGCTGGTCTCGACCTCGTAGTCTTCTATCTCGGGGTGGGCCTGGTCGCCGAGGAGGCCTGCGTGGACGAATGGGAAGTGGGCCACATCGAGGAAGTTCTCGACTGCCCTCGTTGCGCTTGCGTGATAGGTGTAGGGTCCGCAGAAGATCTTCCTGTAGCGCGGGTCGTCCCACTCCTTGAATCCAGGGATTCCTCTAGAGGGTTCGCCGAGGCTGACCCAGACCTACCCGTACTTCTCGTGGGAACTGTACGTCTTGACATGGGCTGTAGGCGGTGGTTTCTGTACGGGGTGGGCTGGGAAACGGACGCATTGCCCTTCCGAGTTGTAGGTCCAGCCGTGATAGGAACATGTGAGCATCCCTTCGTTGAACCAGCCAAGTGAAAGCTTGGAACCTCTGTGGACGCACAGGTCCTTCCAGACTTTGGCCTTCCCTCCCGTGCGCCATAGTACGAGGTCCTCCCCGAGAACCCTCGCCTTCGAGATTTCTCTCTCCCGCAGGGAGGAGGAGTGCGCGACGACGTGCCAGTCGTTGAAGACGATCGGGTCTATCTGTAGCGGAGAGCTCATCGCTACTCTGGCGGCACTTCTTTGTACGCCAGGGATATGTCTACTCCCCTGCGCTTGTTGTAGGCCTTCGAGGCGAAGTAGATCACGGCTCCCGACACAACCGAGAGCCCGATGAACGTGAACGTCAGGCTGTTCAGCGACCAGACACCGGGGTTGGCGAGGAACTGGTACGAGAGGAACCCGAACACGAAGAAGTTGATGATTCCGGCTGCAACGAGTATCGCCTTGATTCCGCCCTTCTCCTTCCTGACGCCCCAAACGGCGGCCGCGAGGCCGACGAACATGAAGTAGACCATGGAGGCCAGTATCGCTCCGAAGAGGCTCGCAGTACCGGCGTAGTAGAACGCGGCCAGAGCCACCAGGATGACTGTCAGGATGAGAGAGATTCCCAACGCTGTGACAGGCGACCCGAACCTCGGGCTCACGTTCGAAATTCTTGAGGGGAGGAATCTGTCGAAGGACTGAGCGAGCAGGTACCTCGATATCACTATCACTCCGTAGGCGAGGACGCTGACGTTCGAGAGTATCCACCCGAGCCCTATCAGGCCGGCGACGATGTTGTTGTTGGAGACACCCATCGCGAGCGTCCAGAAGTTGAAGGAGTAGTTGAAGACGAGCGTAGGGTTGGCGTAGGCCGCGTTGGTGAACGCCTGTCCCGCCACGTAGTACATCACTCCGATGGAACTTGTCAAGAAGACGAAGACGAGTATGGAGGAGATCGGGACGTTCCACCTGAGCGCTGACTTACCTTTGATCTCGCTCGCGACAGCAGGAGAGGCATTGAGCCACGGGTAGACGAAAGCTGCCATCAGGGGGAGCAGGAAGAGCGTGTTGCCGAAGCTGAAGGAGCCTCCCGGATACTGGCTCGAGATGACACTGAAGGTCTTCGTCCCGTTTATCGCCATGTACCCGTTGTTGATGAAGTTCTGGACGCCCGTCGTGCCTGCGCCCAGAAGGACCGCCATGGCAAGGATGAGAGCGAAGAACCCGAAAATCGTGAGAATGGAGACTAGCCTGTACCCGCCCTTCGGCTTCACGATGTTGATCCCTATCAACGCAGCGAAGATCAGGGCCCCCACCAGGAACTGGCCAACGGGCAGCGCGCCAGGCACGTTGCTCGGGACTGCAAGGCCAAGGAGCGTCGGGTCGAACGTGAAGAAGAGGCCAACAGAACCTACCGCGAAGACTGTTGAGAGGACGATGAGCGCTAGATACGCTGTCGTCTCCATCGTGTAACCCATGAAGGAAAAGATGCTACCCGCAGCGCCTCCGAACACCCTCGAGACCCACACATAGTCGCCGCCGGTTCGAGGAAGTCTCCGCGTCATTATCGTATAGACAGCAATCTGGGGGAAGGAGACAACGAACGCGATTACCGAGAGGAGGACGAGGTTCACGCCTGCCATGTCAGCGCCAGAGAAGAACATGGGGACCAAGCCGGCGATGCCGATGACGCCGAGGAGGGCGCCCACCGACATGTTGCTCATGTTCATTGCGATGCTGTCGAAGAAGGATACGTTCTTGACGAGCCCAGTGCTCTCCCTCACGAAGACCTTCGGGGGTGCTGTCTGGGTCTGCTCAGACTTCGCCAAGATGAATGTCAAAACTCCTAGTCTATATAATCGTGCATTAACACTATCTTGTTAAAGTCGACGGTAGGTGAGAATTCTAGTAGCCTATCTCGGAACTCGGCCGGAGGTGGCGCATAGACTTGATTCTGCCGCACTTCTTGCACTTGTACATGCCCCTCCCGCGTGGGTTGTACGTCCGCGTGTCGACCACAAGTTCGTGTTCTGTGCGGGCCATGCACCTCTCGCACCACCTGTACTCAACCATTGGCAGGCTGGATTGTGAAGCTGCCCGAACAAAAGTCTTGTCGTGAACGGCCGCTCTTTCGACCGATGGTAGACCTCATTAGCGCGGGGATTGTCCTCACTCTTGTTGGAGTGGACATTTTTGTGGCGGAAGCAACGGCCCCAGCTTGTCTTCCTGTCAGTTCTCCTCGGAATCGTCATGGTTGCATTCGTGACCCTCTGGGCGTGGAGATTCTACGCTCGAAGTCGGTCTGACTGAAGAAATGTATAAATACGCACAACATACGTTATAGAAAAGAATGCAAAAGTTGCAACCACTCGTGAACATAACCCCCGTTGCAGCCGAGAAGCTGAACCAGGTGCTCGAGTCGGAGAAGGCGGCTGACTCTTACCTGAAGATTGAGGTCTACGAGGGCGCTGGTTGCGCTTGCAGTGGAGGATACAGGTACTCGCTCAGCCTTGAGAAGCAGCCAGGACCGGCGGACGTGGTTGAAGAGGTGGGCGCTCTGAAGGTCATGGTCGAGAAGACCAACGAGACCCTGATTAGAGGATCGAAGATAGACTACTTCGAGAGCCTGCAGAGGTCTGGGTTCAAAATCGAGAACCCGAACGTGCACGCCGAGGCCTGTGGCTGCGGCGGCCACTGATACGGACTTCAGTAGATCATAGAGTCGCTCAGCTTCAGCTTTTTCTTCGACCTCATGATGTACGGAGTGGCTACTCCCCTCGACCGAGCCTCCTTGAGAATACTTGTCTGGACGAAGAAGGCAGCGTGGAAGACCGACTCGAACTCGTTCCCGCCCTTGACGGGCATGAGATTCTGACCGAACCCCTCCCGTCCAAGTGCAGAGGCGAGCTTCCTGCCGATGCCAGCGGGGTCGAAGGCTGTGAAGATGTTTACTGTGTCCCTTGGCCGCAGCGAGAACAGGTTAGCGTGGCCGAATTCCTCCAGCAGCTCTGCGTCCGCTTTGTCGCCGAACAGCTCGAATGTCTTCAGTGCTGAGTAGAGCGCGATGGCGTGCGCAGGCCCGTTCCCGAGGAAGTAGGTCGTCCCCCCTTTGGAGAAAACCACATTTGACGACGCCTTGGCAAGGGAGAGCAACCGGGCGAAGCCACATGTGAAGGGTTCGCAGGCAAGCTTGACTGCTGCGAGGAGCGATAGCGTAAAGGAGAGCGTGCCAGGCGTCCTAGGCACATACGAGTACGGTATCTCGATGGTCTCTCGAGTTGCTTTCGAGAGGGGGCTTGCTGGGTTCGCGGTTATCGCAGTACTGCCAAAGGCAATCCCCTTCACAGCCTTCGCTGCTGCTATGTTCGACTTCGTCCTTCCGGAGGTTGAGATGAAGTAGACTTCCTTGCCCCTTGCGAAGTCCGGAGACGCGAGGAGCGCGTAAGGGTCCAGCGCGAGCGACCGCCCACGGGAGAGATACTGGGCTGCGATCGAGCAAGCATACGAGTCTCCAGCGCCGACGAATAGCGACCCTGGCCTGGCCATCCTCATCCTTCGTCTCATCAACTCGTCGAGGGCTCGGGGCTGGACCTCGATTTCGCTCGCAATCGCTTCCAGCTTGGTAGTGGGCACTCCCATGATTTCGCGGCGAGGCGATTTAAGAGGATGGATGGGTCGCTGCTGACTAATCCTTAAGAGCGCAAGACGCCGACAGCGTGTTGCGTTGAAGTACACCGAAGGTTCCAAGAGGGTCTTTCTGAACACGGGGACTAGATTCCCTCGCGAATTAATCTGGGCGATGGGCCTGATTAAGCTCTCAGCAGCGAAATCGAACGTCTCTCTCGGCCTGCTCGACAGGAAGACGGGTCAGGTTATCCAGTCCAAGGCGAGGCAGTTGATGAAGGGATCCCACGACGACAAGGTCACTGTGGACGTCTTCCAAACTGGCTCGGGGACCGGGCTGAACATGAACGCAAACGAATTGATAGCGGAACTGGCGTCCTCTGAGCTCGGCAAGAAGGTTCATCCGAACGACCACGTCAACATGAGCCAGTCGTCCAACGACGTCGGCCCCACCGCTGTTAGGGTCGCGGCCGTGCACGCCGTTCGCGAGAAGTTGCTTCCGGCTATGGGAAAGATGTCGAAGAGCCTCGGAGCCGTCTCGAGGAAGACTGCAACTGTCTACAAGTCGGGAAGGACCCATCTCCGTGACGCCCTCCCTGTGACCATGGGCCAGGAGTTTGGAGCCTATGCCGACGCCTTCAGAAGGGATTCGAGGCTAATCACTGAATGCACACGGTACCTTCTGGAGCTGCCGATCGGCGGGACAGCTGTGGGTACGGGCCTGAACGCAGATCCGAGGTTTGGTGCAATGGTTGCGAGAGAGATTGCCAGAGAGACTGGGGTTGGATTCTCTTCGGCGAAGAACAAGTTCAGGGCCACGAGGCTTCTTACGGACGTCGCTTCGCTCAGCTCAGCCCTCAGAACAGTCTCGCTCGACCTTTACAGACTCTGCCAGGACCTGAGGCTGATGTTCTCGGGCCCAATGACGGGGCTTGGAGAGATTGACCTGCCCACCCAAGAGGAGGTAGCAGGCAGCAGTATCATGCCGGGGAAGACGAATCCCGTCACTGTCGAGAGCGCCCTGCTTGCGTGCGCAGAGGTGGTTGGTCTCGACGGCGCGAACCACGCTGCCGCTTCCCTCGGCGAGTTCGAGCTCTCGATGGGAGTGCCCTTGATTGGTTACAACGTCGTTCTTCAGGCCAGCCTGCTCTCGGAGGCCCTGAACAAGGTTGCTTCGCTTGCAATCGACCACATAGTGCCTCTCAAGGACAGGAGCAGGGGGTATGCCGAGAGCAGTCCAGCGCTGATCACTGTGATCTCTCCAAAGATAGGTTATGACAAGGCAACGGTTTTGGGCAAGCGGCTGGCCAAAGGCGCGTCGATTAGGACTGCGCTGAAGGAACTCGGATTCAATCAGAAGGAGATAGACTCGATCCTTGACCTCAAGAGTCTAGTAAGGCCAGGAATACCCGCCAGGAAGCTCTGACGCCAGCCGCAAGCGAGAGGAGTTCTTCTCAGCGTCTTGCTTTGACGCCTATCTTCTCCATCAGCTTCCCGAGCTCGGAGTCGTCGGCCGCGTCCATCCTGAGATACTTTAGAATCTCGTCCTCCTTCATCCCGACCCTCCTGGCCTCCGCTACCGTGTTTCTGTAGGCCTCGAGCTCTGTTGGGCGCTCGACGTATTCGAACGCTTGGTCGTAGAGTTCCCTCCCCTCTAGGAACTGGCGGACGTGCACAAGGACGTGTATGATGTCCAGGTAGATGAAGTCCGATTTCGCGGAAGAAAGGTGCTTGTGTCCAACGCAGATTGTGCCCGTGTCCCTATCGAGCCAGAGCCCCGAATCTGTGGCCTCGACCCTAAGCTTGAGGTGCCGCAGTATCTTCGACATCTCTTCCTTCGAGCCGAAGACCTTCTGCAGGGCGACAGATGCCTCGAGCCCCCTGAACACGTCGGCAAGCCTGTACTCTCCGACGCCAGCGCTCCTCTTCACCCTGAACCACGTCACGTGCAATGCGAGGACGGAAGCGGCTTCTGCAAATCAAAAGGCCCAAGCTCAAAAAGACATACGAATACGGTGAAGTTTGGTTAACAGGTTCTAGGGCCGGATGATAGCAGCGACCCCGTGGTTACTGCAGGCGCTCTGAATCCTTAAATTATCAGTTTGTAATTTATCGTACTTGACGTGCGTAGACTCGGACTAATCATTCTTGCGTTCGCTCTTGTTGTCGTTGTCTTTGTTGCGTATGTTGCCTACGAATCGGTCCCGAGCACGCAGCACACCACCACCGTCGTGAGCACGGCGGGGAACCTGGTCGCCGTGACAGGACAGCTTCCTTCGTCGTCGTGCGTTCAGCCTGCGGGGGCCTATGGAAACACATCTCTTACTATTAACTGGGGGAACCTTGCCCCGGGCACGGAAGGCATTCAGTTCCTCTGCATAGAGAACACGGGAACGATTCGCGTGAACCTGACCGTCACCTCCACTCTTTCGACTGCTATCGGAAGGGTCACCTCGCCCGAGGCAGGAACTGTTCTGAACGGGAAGGGCGCCGAATTGATGGAGTTGGACCTGTGGTTGTCGTCGAGCGTGCAGACCGGTCCAATATCCTCTTTCACGATAACGATAGGTGGTGAGAGTTGATAAAGGCGATTCTCTCTTCAGTTTTTGTCATCGCGCTACTTCTCAGCAGCGTCTTCGCTGCTTCGTCGACAACTTTGGTGATAACGAATACCGCAAACGTCGTGGGGTTCGCTCCGAGTTCGCACAAGTTTGACTATGTTGTGGTGATTCTCCTAGAGAACATACCACTTCGTGCCGTCGTCAATGGCACATCGACTCCTTTCATGCAAGCGTTCGCAAAGAACTACTCTCTGGCCATGCAATACACAGCGATCGCCCATCCGAGCCTTCCCAACTATCTCGCTATGTTCTCTGGACAGCAGTTCAATCCGTGGAGCGCCGCGGACTGCGGGCCGACCGGCGACACGGGCTCCTGCACCGCAAAGAATGCGACTAATCTTGTTGACAGACTCGAAGCAGCACGTCTGACATGGAAGGCTTACGTCGAGGACTACCCTGCCAAGGGCACAGGGAAGCTGTACTCCTCCGGAGGGTGCTACCTGGGCGAGGAGCAACCGACGAACTATCTAGCCAGACACGTCCCGTTCCTCTATTTCAACGACATCATAGACAATCCTTCACGTTGCGCACGCATCGTCGAGGCCAACTCTATTGTGGGCACGTCGCAAGAGACTGACGACGTACTTTTGAAGGACCTGGGGTCGGTTGCTACGGCTTCGAACTTCATGTGGCTAACTCCGAATGTCCTGGACGATATGCATGATTCGAACATGACTTTCGGCGACAAGTACCTTTCCAACATCGTTCCGGCGATCCTGAGTAGCAATGTCTTCAATACCCAGAAGGCCGCTCTATTCATCGTCTTCGACGAAGGGAATGTTCAGTACCCATCGGACTGGGTCTATGCTGTTTGGGCGGGTCCGGTGGCCAAGAGAGGATACCAGTCTTTCACTCACTACACCCACTATTCGTTCTTGAGCACAATCGAACAGAACTGGGGCCTCCATCCATTCACTTCCAATGACGTCAACGCTCCGAGCATGATGGAGTTCTTCGGTTCCTAGCGAACTGTCGGGCCCGCCGCTGACATCAGGACGCTAAGACAGTCGTGGCTTCTTGCAGCCATCTTGTCTCGAGGGCACTAGCGTGTCTCCAAATTGGCAACGCTCCTTCAGAAATCCAAATTGGTTGTAGTCGAGATTCTCAAAGAGCTTGTTCCACTCATCCCTGTCGAATCCCTGTTGGAGACCGACACCGCACTATGCTGGAAACCGCGCATGACGAGCGCCCCCTAAGACTTTTAAGGCCATTTCTTGTTCCGATTCACGTCGGACATGGAAAAATCCAAGATACTAGCTATCGCATTCGTCGCACTCTTTCTTTCTGCCTCCTATCTCATCTTCATTCCCTTGCCAGCGAGAGCAAGCAGCGGCCTGGTAGTGGCCTTCGACTACTATCACGTCCAAGTGGGTAATCAGACAGTCTACAGAGCTTACGGCGTTCCTGGCCCGTCCTATGAGCAGGTCGACCGAGCACATCTGTTCGGCAACCTGACAAAAGCCGGTTACACAATAAGTCTGATCAACGGCAGTCTGAGTTCCAGCGCCCTGCAGAATGTAAACGTGCTCTTTCTCGGCAAGCTGAGCGACCTTTCATTGAACTACACCACCTCTGAGGTCCAAGCAATCAAAAGTTGGTTCCAGACTGGCGACAAATTGCTGATGGTGAGCGGTGACAGCGACTACACGTCAAATGACACAGCGGACATGGGTTGGCACGTAGGCGCAACCAATCACATCCTCACCGCCATTGGCTCTCAACTTCGACTGGAGATTGGCGAAGTCACAGACCAGCCGGGAGTTGGTGCCTCTGGGGCGGGCTTCAGGGTCTACGCGAATTCCGCTCAGGGCGGGGTCAACAGCCAGGGCTGGGCTAACAACATGACTGCGAATACGCAGAAGGTCAGGTTCCACGGCACAACAAACGTCATAGGCTGGTCGAGCGGCAAGTACGTCGACTTTGGCTCAATCCCATCCAGTGACACGGTGACTTGGCTCTACAGGACAAGCCCGCAGGGGACGGTCGGCCTTTACGGTGCTGCCAAACCGTACGTGTCGGCAGTTCAGTCAGCTGGCCAGTACGTCCTGGCGGCGGCTGAGAAGATTCCAGAGGGCAGCACGTACAGCAAGGTCATCGTCGCTGGCGCTGGGTTCTACGGCAACTATGTGATAAACGCAGACACAGAATTCTCGTATAACATCACCTTCCAAGGGCTAACCTTCATCCTGAACGCAATAAAGTGGGGTACGACATCTGAAGCAGTCCCATCGAGCCTCAACTGGCCACTCATCATAGGTGCAGCAGCAGTCATCATAATCATCGTCGCAGCAGCCGCGGCCTACGTCATGAGAAGGAAGCCGAAGCCCCAAGCAGCGGCTCCGAGGTAAGGCTTACCTTCCCCTCCTTTTTCTTGCGTCTACCAGTCGGAGACATGGACCGCTTCCCAAAAGTCCGCGTCTCGACCACCGCTCTCGGCAAGATTACTCGAAGAAGGAGAAACGGCGATTCGCCAATACTTATATCGCCCGTCCCTGAATTTTCAAACCGATGCGAACTTCCTACTCTTGTCGCAGACCGGGAATCTCAAGAATGATTATCGTAGTTGCGGTTGTGGCCATCGTCCTGATAGCAGCGGGTGGCTACGTCCTCTTGGCTCCTTCCCGCGGCGGTACGCATCCAAGCACGGGAAAGGTGCTGGTCGCCGTAAGGAACTCCCAGACGAGTGACATGGATCCGAGGGAGACTCCGAGCATAGACATAGTGCAGAACGTCTACAACAGGCTGACGGTTGTGCTGCCGAACCAGACCGCCGTTCCCGATCTCGCGACGAGCTGGACCTCCAATGCCAACTACACGGTCTGGGACTTCAAGCTCAGACAGGGCGTTACTTTCCACGATGGGGCCCCGTTCAACTCCACGGCGGTCGTCTTCTCCATACTCGACACCGTCAAGCTGGGACAGGGAGACGCCCCCGACACGTGGGCGGGCCTGAAGAGCGTAACTGCACTCGACCCCTATACTGTGAGAATCACGTGGGACTTCCCCGCGCAACTGCCTGCTATCGTCGGAGCCGGTTACTCGGCGTTTATCTTCAGCCCGAATATCTGGACTTATTCTGGAGTATCTCCTGGGAACGACTCGGGACTCGCCACGTGGTTCTCTACGTACCACGATGATGGAAGTGGGCCTTACGTGATTCAGACCAATCAGTCTGCTTTCGCGACGGGCATAACCCTTCAGGCGTACTCCAAGTACTGGGGAGGCTGGCAACCGAACCAATTCAAGAGTGTGTTCATCAAGTGGGTTACGCAAACGGGCACGGCTGTCCAGTATCTCCTGTCGGGCCAAGTGAACATGACCGGCCTTAACGGCCAATTCCAGTATCTCCCCCAGCTAAAGTCTGCGGGCATCAACGTGATTCCCTCGAAGTCTTTCGCTGCAATTTGGATGCTATTCAATACGCGTCATCCTCTATTGAACAACCCTGTGGTTAGGAGGGCGCTTCTTACTGCTGTCAACTACAACCAGGTCTTGAACCAGTCATTCTATGGTTACGGGCTGCTCTTTGGAGGTGGGATAAATCCCGGAAAGTTTGCCTACAGCAGTTCGACACCCACGTTTCCTGCCAAGGGAGACATTGCGCAGGCAAAGAAGCTCCTTGCCTCGATAGGCATAACCGGAGGCCTGAACGCGTCTTGGGTGATAACGTACTCCACGGGCAGTCCCTTCCTGGGCGTTGCTGCGCAGGTACTTCAGACGAACTGGGCTCCTTTGGGGGTGACGCTGAGCATTCAGGGGACTGACTGGGGTTCGCTATCTCAGAAAGCAGGCTACTACAACTCCACGACGCGGACAGTCTTCGCCCCAGGTTCGCTGAGTTACGCCAATACGACGGGCGCACAGGATATTCTTCTGCTGAACTGGGTGGGCACGACAAATGACCCGTGGCTTGTAATGAACGAGCTCTTCGCCATTCAGCCTCCTCCCTACCAGCATGACATTCTCTACAATTGGTGCTACTGGACCAATGCAACATTCACGGACCTGCTACAGAAGGCGCACGTGGACGAGGCGATCAACCCGCCACTTGCACAGCAAGAGTACAACGCCCTGAACGTGATGTTGTACCAGGCCGCGCCGGGCTGGCCCCTCTTCGCAGAGCAGACCGTCATCGCCCTTGGACCTCACACGATGGGCTACCAGGCCAACCCGAACTATGGGTTCGCCTACCCGTTCTGGTACCAAATGTACTACGGTTGACTATGGCTTGAACGTAGGCTGGTACGTGACTCGAAGGGCCGCACTCTCTTTCTTTGTGGTCATAGGCACAATCGTCGTTACCTTCTATCTGTCGCACCTGCTGCCCGGGAACCCAGCTGTCCTATACGCCGGAAGCAACCCCGGCCCTGAAGAGATCCAAAGAATAACCGAACAGTATGGTTTCAACAAGCCGCCGTTGACGCAATTCTGGATCTACCTGTCGAGCATATTCAGGGGAGACCTCGGAACCTCGGTCGTAGTGAGACAGCCTGTCGCCAGCCTGGTGGCACAGGCACTCCCAAACTCGCTCGTTCTCGCTGCGATGGCAGCCACGATAGCCGCAATCGTGGGAATCCCGCTAGGAATACTGGCAGCAAGAAGTCGCAACAGCAAGCTCGACAATTTTCTTCGAATCTTCTCCATGAGCGCCGTGGCGCTTCCCCAATTCTGGTCGGGACTGATACTGCAGCTGGTCTTCTTTTCAAGCTTGCACCTTTTTCCTCTAGGCGCGTATGGTGGCTCCCTCTTCTTCCTCTCTCAACACCCAATACCAAGGATAACCGGTTCCTACTTCGTCGACGCCCTTCTGTCGGGCAATTTTGCGGCGGAGGGACAGATCCTCTGGAGCCTCGTGCTGCCCCTCGTAACGCTTTCGGCCTACCCCATCGGTGTCATAATCAGACAAACGAGAGCGTCAATGATAGGTGTCTTGAACCAGGACTACATCCGGACGGCCAGAGCGTATGGCCTACCGAGACTGGAGGTTGAGACGAAATTCGCACTCAAGAATGCGCTTGCTCCTGTGCTCGTTTCCCTCGGCCTTATCTTCGCGGGTTCTCTGATAGGCGTGGTCTTTGTCGAAGACATCTTCGTGCTACAGCCTGGTCTTGGCTCCCTGATCAGGACCGGGCTCGGGGTGGGGACCACGTCTACCTCTATCAGTACGCCTGACGTTCCCCTGATACTTGGGGTGGCCATAGTCACGTGTATCGTGTACGTTGTGACTAACTTTGCCGTTGACATGATTCAGCTCGTGGTTGACAGGAGAATCACAGTCTGATGACAGAGCCCACCCCTCACCCATCGCAGTCCTTCCGGGGGACAGGCAGATTGGTCAGGAGGTTCCTGCAGAGCCTCCGGTCACTCTTCCGTGAGAAGATGTTCGTGGCTGGGATTATCATGGTGGGCGCGATGGTCTTCATCGGCGTCTTCGCCGCCTGGGTATCGCCATACCCAGCCCAAGGGATGGGGCAGACCGCCCTAACATCTTGCCCCTCCTCTGCTGCGGGAATATGTCCCCCCTCCCCCGAGCACTGGTTCGGGACCGAGCAGACGGGCCGAGACATAATGAGCAGAGTATTCTTCGGCATTCGAACGTCAATAACGATATCCGTCCTTGTCGTCCTCCTGGCAACAGCGATAGGCCTCGCCGTGGGGCTCACTGCGGGCTACTTCGGGGGGCTGGTGGATGAGGGATTGATGCGAGTCACGGACATCTTCCTCTCGTTCCCTCACCTCATTCTTGCTCTCGTGATCGTGGCCGTCCTGGGCCCCGGATTCATCGACGTCCTGATTGCTCTCGGGTTGACCTGGTGGCCTTCATTTGCCCGGCTCGCCAGGGCACAAGCCTTGGAGATACGCAGTAGACCATACGTTATCGTCGCAAAGGCTAGTGGTGTTGGCAGCAGAAGCATAATCGGAGGGCATATTCTGCCGAACGCCATCTCGCCGCTACTTGTGCTGATATCTGTGGACCTTGGGGCGGTGGTCTTGGCCGAGGCAGGGCTTAGCTTCTTGGGACTGGGCATTAGGCCTCCCACCGCAGACTTGGGCGTGATGATAGCCGAATCCGCCAACCAGATCACCACGGCGTGGTGGTATGCCCTGTTCCCCGGCATTTTCCTTACCATTCTGGTCATCGGATTCAACCTCGTCGGCGACAGTGTCAGGGACATGGTTGACCCGAGGCTCAGGAGGCACCTCTGAGATTGGGCTCCGACAGCGGCGAGCTCTTGCAGGTCAGGGACCTTTCCCTGGACTACCTCTCCCGCCAGGGCGCGGTGCATGCTTTGAACAAGGTGAGCCTTTCTCTCCAGCCTTCACAGATGCTTGGAATCGTCGGGGAGTCTGGTTCGGGGAAGTCGACGCTCGCCTATGCAATAATCCGGTTATTACCCCCCAATGCTGTCTACCGCTCAGGCAAGGTTATCTTCGACGGAACCTCGATCTTGGACCTCCCTGAGAACAGACTGAAGGGAATCCGTGGCAAGAAAATCTCGATGGTCTTCCAGGACCCAATGACTTCGTTGAACCCCCTCTTCCGCGTAAAGGACCAGCTCGGGAGAGTGCTTGAGCTGCACAGGGGCGTGAGCAAAGTAGAAGCGCGGCGCCTGGCACTGGAGTGTCTGAAATCGGTGGAGCTTCCCGACCCGGAGCAGGTGCTCGAATCCTACCCATTCCAGCTCAGCGGCGGAATGCAGCAGAGAGTCATGATAGCCATGGCACTTTCGACCCAGCCGGACCTAATCATGGCCGACGAGCCAACATCAGCGGTAGACGCAACCATTCAGGTGCAGATCCTAGAGCTCCTCTCTCGGCTGAAGCGTGAACACGCCTTTTCCATGCTCTTCATCACACACAGCTTGGATGTGGTGTCTGTTGTCTGCGACAGCGTTGCTGTCATGTACGCAGGGAGCGTGGTGGAGACGGGTAAGGTTTCTGACATTTTCTCAAATCCGAAGCACCCGTACACCCAGGCACTCTTTTCAGCAATCCCAAGGCCGCGAAGGAGCACCTCCGAACCGAAACAGCTTCAATCAATCAAAGGAAACGTCCCTGACTTGCGCTCCATCCCAAGTGGCTGCAAGTTCCATCCGAGGTGTCCCTTTGCATTTGATCGATGCAAAGTGGAGGACCCCGCTTTCAGGGCTGTTGCTCCTCGGCACGAGGTCGCCTGCCACCTCTACTAGGTGTGATTGAAGACGACTGTTCTTGTCTCGATTCAGTCACTCAAGAAGTACTTCCCCGTGAGCCGACTCCCGTTCACTCGGAAGCAGTACGTCCGGGCGGTTGACGACGTGAGCTTCGAAATAGAGCAGAACACCATCTTCGGGCTGGTTGGCGAGTCGGGCTGCGGGAAGAGCACGCTTGGGATGAGCATACTAAGGCTGCTCGAGCCCACCGCCGGCAAGGTCTACATGGAAGGCATAGACATTGCCTCGCTGAAGGGCAAGGAACGCGCGAAATGGAGCAGCCAAGTCTCCTACGTCTATCAGAACCCCATCTCGTCCCTTGACCCCACTTGGACCGTGGAGCAGTCAATATCAGAGCCCCTGGCTGCCGGCCACGTCCCCTGGTCCGAAAGGAGGGCGCTCGTATTGCAGTCCTTAGCCGCGGTGGGGCTCCCTGATTACTTCATCGATAGGTTCCCCCACGAGCTGAGCGGTGGGCAGAGCCAGAGGGTCGCAATAGCGAGGGCTCTTGTGCGGAAGCCAAAATTCATGGTTCTAGACGAGCCTACGTCAGCGCTGGACGTCTCGATCCAGGCTCAACTCCTGAACCTCCTGATTGACCTCCAAGAGAAGTTCGGGCTCACCTACTTCTACATTTCCCATGATCTGAACGTTGTGGGACGCGTCTGTGACAAGATCGCTGTGATGTACATGGGCAAGATCGTCGAGGTCGGAGACGCATTGGAACTCTTCGCCACCCCGAAGCATCCCTACACTCAAGCCCTCATCTCAACAACTCCCACCAAGTCTTCCGGCTTCCTCGGATTCAGGCTTAGGGGGGAACTCCCGAGCCCGAGAAACCCGCCAAGAGGATGTCGATTCAACACAAGGTGCCCCTATGCCACCTCCATCTGCTTCGAAGAAGAACCAAGACTCTCCAAGGCGTCGGGCATTCACCTGGTTGCGTGTCACAATCTCGAACTCGTGGCTCAGGGAAAGGTCCAAGTGCAGGAGAACTTTCAACCTATTGCGCCAAAGGGTGTCGAGGAACCCGCAATGCAATGATGCCATTAGCAAGAACTGGACGCGGCAGGCGGTCGCGTGATTGCAATAGAGCTAAATTCCCGACGGGGACAAAGCGTGGGGTTCTTTGAAGAGACGCATGACCCTGTCGGCTGTCTTGATTTCTGCCCTTTTCGTCACGAGTTCCTTGACACCCATGGCAGCCGGCTCGTCGACGAATAAGATTCAGCACATAATCTTCATAGTGCAGGAGAACCACTCTTTCGACAACTACTTCGGGACCTATCCTGGGGCCAACGGATTTCCGGCCGGTCTCTCCATCCCCGCCAATCCAGCTGTGCAGAACTCCACTCGCTACAGCCCGTATCTCTTGGCGGACAGCCAGCCAATTTACCTAGTCGGGGACGAGCTCCCCCCGGGGGTATCCGATCCGAGCCAACTGACGCTCGACACCTCCAAGTACTTGCCGCATCATCTAACTAGCGAAAGCGCCGGCCTCCTGACCAATGCATGGTCCGCGGCGCACGTAGCCTATGACAACGGGAAGATGGATGGTTTCATAAACGCACAGGGTGGAAACGCCGAGACGATGGGCTACTATGGCCGGACAGATATTCCGTATTACTGGGACTACGCCGATCACTACGTTCTTTGCGACAACTTCTTCTCTTCTCTGATGGGTGGCAGCTTCCCCAACCACCTTTACATCGCGTCAGGCTCAAGCGGGCCTGTGACCGGACTCAACTACAGCTTTGTCTCGAATGGTGGAATCGTAGATAACCTGGCAGGCTCCTATCCCTATGACAACCTGACTTTGGCTTGGGGGACCCTGGCCCAAGAGCTGACCATGACCAACACATCCTGGAACTGGTACGACGGCGACCCAGTACCCACCGCGCCCAGCGCCTGGAACGTCCTTCCCGAATTCAGTTACTTCCAAAAGAATCCTCAGTTGATCGGTGAGCACATCAAGAGCACCCAGTACTTCAGCTCTGACATACTATCGGGGAAACTGGCGGCTGTCTCCTGGGTAATACCAGGGTCTTGGAACCCTCCCACACTCCCTTCCAGCTTCATCGGGATGGACACGAGCGAACACCCCCCAGCAAGAAGTGATGCCGGGATGGACTACGTCGCGTATCTCGTGAACACCGTGATGAAGAGCCCCTACTGGAATTCAACAGCCATAGTCCTGACCTGGGATGATTGGGGAGGTTTCTATGACCATGTCGTTCCACCGCAGGTGGATTACTTCGGCCTTGGGTTCAGGGTTCCGACGCTAGTGATCTCTCCATGGGTAAAGCCCCACTACATTGACCACACGCAGTATGAATTTGGGTCCTTACTCAAGTTCGCAGAGACCAATTTCCATCTGTCTAGTCTTGGAACGCGAGATGCCTACGTCGGTACAAACGACATGTTCTCCATGTTTGACTTCAACCAAGCTCCCTTGCAGGCATTGATAGAGCCTGCTAATTTTGTTCAGCAGTCGCCGCCCTCGTCCACCTCATCGTCTTCAAGTCAGCAGTCGACGCAGCCTCCACCAACTTCCGCCGGATTGTTGTACGTCATCGCGGGCGGTGCTGTCGCTGTTGTCTTCGTCGTGGCAGGGTTCACGTATGTCATCTGGAGAAGAAGCAGGCTGGCGAAATAGCCAAGTGCATACAAGTATCATTGCTGGCTGAAGTTTCAGAACCGGAGAATGTCCCGGTGGGATAGGCCAATCGCAGATGTTCCGTCTCGATCTGGAGAAGGGCACACTCCCATCGAAGTATGACTCATGCCGTCTTTCCAACATTCACGATAGTGTGCTGGAGCTTCTCGGGGTCGGCGGTACGAGGAGGCTGCCGTCCGATGTCTTTGATGGAGTTGACACAGACGGAGTGGAGAAGATAGTCCTGTTCGTCTTCGACGGGTTCGGGAGGGCCATCTACTATGCCGCGCTCGGTTCCTCCTGCGGGGCACCCGTGGGCGGCTGAGCCACCAGCCGTCACTCGTCGAGGATTCTTTATGACGCCCCGCATATCACAAGAGGCGTGGACCTATGATCGCCTCGGTCAGCGGCATCAGGGGGATACTCAACGCAGACATCTCGCTTGCAGACTTCGCCAGGTTCGCGTCGAACTTCGCTCGGATCACGGGGTCTGATGGGTTCCTCATCGCCAGGGACACGAGGAGCACTGGGGAGGTCATCAAGAGGGCTGTCGTAGGCGCACTCTTGGCCAGCGGGGCCGAGGTCGTTGACTACGGGGTGATATCCACGCCTGCGCTGTTCAGGGAGAGCCTCACCCGGAAGAGGCCAGCCATCATGGTCACGGCGTCGCATAACGAGCCAGAGTTCAACGGGTTGAAGTTCATCGTCGACGGTATGGGCGTAGGGTCCGAAGTCGTCGACAAGGTCGTCGGGAAGGCGGAAGGTCAGATAGGGGGTTTCGCGCGAGGGAGGCTGAAGCACCAGCCGAAGGCCAGCTACAACGACGACCTGGTGCGCAGGTTCGGTGAAGATTCGTTCGACGGCGTCAGGGTGGCGCTCGACCTGGGAGGCGGGGCCGCCATCTCCCACGCTGTCCCCGTGCTGAGGAGGCTCGGGTGCGATGTGGTCTCAATCAACGACAGCTACGGGATATTCAACAGGAAGATTGACCCCACAAAGGACGAGCTGACCGCCCTCCAGAAGATGACCAAGGCGGGTGGGTGCGCCATCGGACTTGGGTTCGACTGCGACGGCGATAGGCTGGTCATCGTGGACGGCGACGGAAGGAAGAGGACGGGAGACTACATGCTGAGTCTTGCTATCTCTCGCGCTCTGCTCGAGTCGGAGCGGAAGGACGTGGTCGTCTCTGTGGACACCACTTCCGCTGTGGACGAAGTGGTGGGCAAGCACGGAGGGAAGGTGTTCAGGTCGAAGGTCGGCGAGGCGAACGTAGTAGAGATGATGCACGAGGAGATGGTCGAGATTGGGGGTGAGGGAAGCAGCGGCGGCTTGATTGATGCCTCGTTCAACTACTGCAGGGACTCTATGCTCGCGGCGCTCCTGATCATCGAGGGTCTGAAGGAGAAAGGTCCGGGGTTCTACAACGAGGTGAGGAGCTACCAGCAGGCAAGGGACGCCTTTCCGATGCCACGCCAGAAGGCGATGAAAGCGATCAAGAGGCTCGCTGCCGAACACCAAGGTGCAGACACGACTGATGGAGTGAAGATTCGCCTCTCGCGTGGGTCGTGGGTCCTCGTCCGTCCCTCTAACACAGAGGACGTCATGAGGGTGTCGGTCGAGGCAAAGACAGCGCAGGAGGCGGCCAAGATAGTCAAAGTGTACTCGAACAGGGTCAGGGAGATGAGCAGGTAGCACGCCAGACGAATTGGAGATAATCGGGTCGGTCCTCAGGTTCACTGGAAGGCTTCCGAGGGGCTACGGGAAGATAGGAGACGACGTGGCGATCGTGCCTGTCGCAGGGAAGAAGCTCGTCCTGAAGGTGGACATGCTTGTGGAGAGCACCGACGTCCCGAGGGGTATGACGTTCAGGCAGGCTGGCCGGAAGGCTGTCGCGATGTGCGTGAGCGACTTCGCCGCCAAAGGCGTCAAACCTGATTCGTACATGGTCTCGTTGGGCGTCCCCAAAAAGATGGGCAGCCGCGACATCGACGACCTGGCCCTCGGGTTCAGGGACGCATCGAGAGAATGGGCCGTGAGACTCGTAGGCGGCGACACCAATGAGGCAAAGGAACTTGTGGTGGATTGCACGATGGTCGGCTTCGGCGGACACGTCGTCGGGAGAGGGGGAGCCAAGCAAGGAGACATCGTCGCGACCACGGGGCTCTTCGGCTGTCCACCCGCCGGACTACAGATTCTCATCAGAGGAGCGAAGGCTGCCGCGGGCTTCCGCAGGGCAGCCGTGAAGAGCGTCCTTTCACCCACGCCGAACTTGCGACTTGGGCTCGCTCTTGCCGGCTTCTGGACGTCATCGATGGACTCGAGCGACGGTCTGGCGAGGAGCCTTCACGCGCTGGCCAGGGCGAGCGGGGTCGGGATGGAGATTCACACACTCCCGACAGCCGATGGCGTGGAGGAGTTCGCGAAGGCTAACAAACTCTCGGCAAGGCGCTTGGTCCTTGAGGGAGGGGAAGAGTACCTGATCGTCGGGACGATGAAGGCAAGAAGGTTCTCGGGGGCGAGCAGGGTCGCGGAGAGAAACGGGGGGAGGATCTTCGAAATCGGCAGGGTGACAGGCCGCAGCGGACGGGTCACGCTGCGCTCGCGAAACGGGACGAAACCAATCGAAGACGCAGGATGGGTCCACTTACGCTGAGGCTGCCTTGATCACTTTGGCGAACCTCTTCGTGAGAGCGTCAGCCTTCTCCTGACTCTGGGACTCGGTGAAGATTCTGATTATCGGCTCCGTCCCGCTCGGCCTGACCAGAACCCAAGAGTGCTCGTCCGTCAATATCTTGAGCCCATCGATGCGCTCGACCTCTCCCTTCGCCTGCCTCTCCACTGCCCTCATGACTGCACCGACCTTCTTCTTCTCAATCTCAATCTTCATTTTTGCTTGGAAGAACTTCGAGACGGAGAAAGACACTGCCCGCGAGAAAGCGACGCCCCTGGCCGCCAGGCACTCTAACATCAGCGCGGTTGTCATCGCGCCGTCTCTGACGGGTATGTGCGGCGAGTAGATGCACCCCCCGTTCTCTTCGAAGCCGAAGAGAGCCTTCCTCTCCAGCATCGTCCTGGAGACCTCCACGCTGCCGACCTTGGTCCTGATCACCTTCCCGCCCCTCTTCTTCGCCACGACATCTATCGCCTGACCGGAGCTCACGGGGGTGACAACGGTGCTGTCTGGGTTCTTCTCGAGGAGGTAGTCGGCGATGAGGCAACCACTTTGGTCGCCCCACAGGATTCTGCCGTCCTCGTCGCAGAAGATCGACCTGTCGCCGTCTCCGTCGTACGCAACGCCGAGGTCGGCCCCGACAGACCTAACGGCGAGGGAGAGGTCCTTCAGGGCATCCGGCGTGGGCTCTGGGCCCCTTCCGAGGAAGTTCCCATCCAGAATCGAGTTGAGCGTGATCAGCTTGCAGCCGAGCGCCTCCACGAGGTATGGAGCGGCCGCGCACTGGGCCCCGTTGCCCAGGTCCATGACGACCGTGAACTTCCTTTCTGATATCGACTTCGCGTTCACCTTCGAGAGCACCCCCTTGAGGTAATTTCTCACAACTGATGGCTCTTGGCGCGCCACCCCCACACTCTTCCAGTCAGCCCTCGTCTGTGCGCCGTCGAAGAAGACCTTCTCTATACGCTGCTCGTCCAGCCTTGGTATCTCGACCCCCTCTGGCCCCATCACCTTCAGGCCGTTGTACTCCGGTGGATTGTGGGAGGCCGTCACCATTACGCCCCCCTTGAAGCCCAGAGTCTTCACCGCGTACTGCAGCGCCGGGGTTGGGACCACACCAGCCTCTGCCACGTCACGACCCGAACTCATCAGGCCCGCCACTGTTGCGTTGGCTACGGCCGGACTCGAGTTCCTGCCGTCCTGACCGAGAAGGACCTCCCCCTCTCCGAAGTACGTTCCCAGTGCCTCACTGAGAGCTATCACGAAGTCGAGGTCGTGCGAGACGCCAGGAACGAACCTGACCCCGTTTGTACCAAAGAGCCTCTGCTGTGATACAGCCAAGGCTGCCCGTTCCGGCGCAGTTCTGTTAAAACCCTTCGGATTAATCGGGTTCTGGAAACCGCAAAAGCTTATCTCGAATCGAGGCGGCCGAGGTTCTTGGGCCCGTAGCGCAGATCTTAGGAGCGCAGTACGGATAGCGTGGCAGCCTTCTAAGCTGTAGAGAGCTAAGCTCGCAGAGGTCGTGGGTTCAAATCCCACCGGGCCCGCTTCAGCACCAAGTCAACCTTAAGCCAGTGGTTCACAGGAGTTGAGAGTCACATGGAAGTGAAATTGGTCACCAGGGAGCTATCTCTGGAGACATGGCCGGACTTCGAGCGGCTCTTCGAAAAGCCCGGCGAGTGGGGTGGATGCTGGTGCATGTACTATCAGAGACCGCACTCTCTGAAAAGTTGGGCCGACAAGATGGGCTTGACTAGAGAGGAGAGAATCGCAAAGAATCGAGAAGATAAGTTGGAACTCGTGAAAGAGAGATGTTCACATGGGATTCTTGTCTACGCAAAGGGAGAACCTGTCGGGTGGTGTCAATACGGACCGAAAGAGGAGTTGCCTAGGGTTGACGCCGGTCGAAAATACAAGAAGCTCGCCCTTGGAGATGATAGTAAGAAACTTTGGAGAATAACATGCTTCGTCGTCGACAGGAAGTTCAGGAGAAAAGGAGTAGCGACTGCCGGGCTGAAGGCAGCCTTGCGCAGCATGGAGAAGAAGGGAGGAGGACTTGTCGAAGGCTACCCTGCGGTCCGGTCGGGGGCTCTTGCTGTATGGTTTGGGACCGTATCGATGTTCGAACGCGAGGGCTTCAAGAAAGTCGCCCCCTTCGGAAGAAGCAACGTTCTGATGAGAAGGTCGATCTAGGAGAGTTCAGGTCCGAACTTGCCACGGTTTTCCATGCGATTCCCACCGGGCCCGCCTTTGAATGGGTATCGTAAGGAATAAAGGGAATCTTCCCGAAACTTCGGACCCGAGATAATGGCACAAAGCGACCCATTGCGGGCTTCCAACCCAAGAGATTTCCATTGGAAACCTAAGGAGACTCTTCCTCCAGGTGCCCATTCCTTCAACGTCTTCGGGAATCCTCCAGAGGGCAACTACGCCTTCTTCGGGAAATTCCCTGCAAAGTACGCTGTGCCAATGCATTGGCATACGAATGACGTCTGGGTAGCAATAATCGAAGGGTCGATGATAATTCGTCGGACAGGATGGCAGGAGGTCAGAATCGGACGAGGTGGCTTCTTCTTCCTACCTAGGAAGATGCAATACATTGTCGATTGTCCAGAGGAATGCGTCTTTCTTGCCTACGGGTACGAACCTTTCGACATCCATTACTTGGACGAGAATGACGACCCGAGGAATCGCAAGTAGAAGTCAACCCAATTGCTAGCAAGCCACGCCTTGGCTATCTCCAAAATGATTACCAGAGCGAGGCTTTGACGCCTATTAGAGTTCGAATCCCACCGGACCCGCCTCCTCCGTGTTGGGGCGTTGTGAGGGCCACACACAACTCTTATTCCGTCGCCTCCACCTAACGTCGGACAGCCTGAAAACAGAGAGTGGACTGTATGGCCCATTGGCCAAGTACTATGACCGAATCTACCACTGGAAGGACTATCGTAAGGAGGCAATCAAAGTCAATCGGCTTGTCCGCAGTCGTGGCAGAATTCGCTGTCGCACACTGCTAGATGTCGGTTGCGGCACTGGGATGCACATCAGGTACCTGAGACGGAACTTCGAGTGCGTCGGCATCGACAACAGCAGGGAGATGCTAGCGGTAGCACGAAGAGAAGTGCCTGGGAGGAGGTTCGAGCAGGGTGACATGGTAGACTTCGCCCTCGGGAGGCGCTTCGATGTTGTGACTTGCCTGTTTAGCGCCATTGGTTACCTGAAGACGAGGAAGAGAGTCCGAAAGGCGATCGACAACTTCGCGAAGCACACCAACACTGGCGGCGTGTTGATTATCGAGCCATGGATAATGAAATCCAAGTGGAGAGACAAAACGGCCGATGTCAAGATGTATGTAGGTCCAGAACTCAAGATAGTTAGGGTGGACTACGGCCGGGCGAGGGGAGCATTCTCGTTCCTTGACGAAAGGTATCTAATCGCTGAGAGGAACAAAGGCGTCTCGTATCTGAAGACGAACCATGTGATGAGGTTCTTCGAAAAGCAGGAGATGCTGGCCATGATGCGGCAGAGCGGGTTCGACGCAGAGTATCTGGCCGAGTCCTTGACAGGCAAAAGGGGACTCCTGGTCGGAGTCAAGAAGGGCGCTCTCGAGTAACTAGACCAGACGCGAGTCAATGTCTGCCCATGGTTACTTTCAGGTTGCCTGAAGAAACCTCGAGACTGTTGAGATGAACTCCTCGCGGTTCTCCCAGAAGGGCGTGTGGGAACAACCTGGGAATATCACAAGTTTCGAACCTCGGATGCCCTCGTGGATTGCTCTCCCAACCTTGGGCGACACCTCGTCGTATTCGCCGGTGACTACGAGTGTCGGGACGCGGATTGTTCGCAACTGCTCCGTAACGTCCCAGTACCTGATGTTGCCTGTGATTGTGAACTCGTTGGGGCCGTTCATCGTGTGGTAAACTGGCCGGCTGATGTGGTTAAGCGAATAGGCTAGCTCCCTTGGCCATTTCTTCAGCCTGCAGATGTGCTTCCTGTAGAAGACCATCGCAGCCTTCTGGTAGGCCGGGTTGTCGTAGTCCCCCTTCGCCTCGTACTTCTCAAGGGTCTGCACAACTCTCTCGGGAAGTCGGCCCTTCATCCTCTGCATCTCCCTGACCGTGAGCGGGACATCATGGAGCCCTCCTACGGTGGTTATGCTTAGCAGGTTCCGCTGGTACTTCAGCGCGTAGGCTATTGCGAGCATTCCGCCCCAGCTCGAACCTATGACGTGGACTCTGCCGAGTCTCATCCTCCTCCTGAAATGCTCGACCTCCTCGACGTAGCGCTCCGGGACGAAGAGCGCGTGGTCCTTCGGGACCTAGGACCTGCCGCACTCGAGCTGATCATAGAAGACCACCCTGTAACCATGGTTCGAGAGGTCGGCCATGGGGAGCAGGTAATCGTGGGTCGCGCCCGGACCGCCGTGGAGACAGAGCACAGTCCCCCTCTCGTCCCTGCCGAAGCTCCTGAAGAACAGCCTGTAGCCGAGGACCTCAACGAAACCCTGGTCGTGGGGACGCAACGCGTCGAACCAGTGTCCGTCTGCGCTTCAAGCCTGCGGGACTGGGTTGGTCGCTCAGATTGTTATCCCGGTCAGGTCCCTGATGAAGTAGCCGAAGAAGTACAGGGCGGCGGTGACACCGAACATTATCAGCAGAATCTCGACGAAGTCCCTCGTGAATGGTTTGTACGAAATCACAGAACTGTAGTAGGTGGCAAGCGCCAGAATCACGACTGCGAAGAAGAGCGACGCGGAGAGCGCGTTCAGCATCACCCTGGTCAGGAAGTACGGCGCTGCCAGGATGACTGCAGTGACGAAGTACGAGATTCCTGTGTAGACAGCCGAGAGTCTTGCCGAGCCCTGGAATCCCTGCTTTGCTTGGGCGAACGCAGCCGAGGCCATCGCCAACGACGCTGCACCGCCAGCGATTACACCCGCCAGGCCTGCAATCACTGTCGAGTTGTAGATCCCGAGCGAGCCAGCGTGGATGCCGGTAATCTCGACAAGCGCGTCAGCGAGCCCAAGCACCACGAACGAGATGTATCGGATGGAGGAGCTCTCAACCCTCCCCCTGAACTCCTTCTCGTGTTGCTCCTCCTCTCTTATGATCTCCCTGAAAGCCTCCTTGTCCTCCGCTGGGATAATGTCGGCGACGGACTTGTACTGCTTGATGACCGTGGATTCGTGTCTCTCAAGGTATCTGACTGCAAAGGTGAGCCCGAAGATTGTCTGGAAGAGTAGGACCAAGTAGAGCTTGGCTCGGCTGAACTTGGGCTTCTCCTCTGGGATGTACTTCTTCCAGAATTCGTAGTGCCTCTTCTCGGTTGCAGAAAGCTCGCGGAGGACCTCGGCGAATGACGAGTTGTTGGCGACCCTCTTCGCCAGTCTGTCGTAAAGCGTGAAGTCAGCGAACTCGTCTGAGATTCCCACCTTGGCCACGGTAGTGAGCAGAGGTTCCTTCGGGTCTGCCATGGGAGGTAGGGGCGGAACCTTGTTCTTTTCTACCTATCTTGCGTCGTTGCCGAGTAATTTCGTTCACACAATCGATGAGAACGATGCAGAAATGTGATTGAAAGATGCAATTTTGAGCTATTGTTTAGGCGGTTGTCCCCCACTTCGAGTCTATTCAAGTGAGACAAAGAGACAGAATAGTTTGGCCTCAGTTATTTATACCCCTGAAGCGCGCCTCGAGGACAGGCATCTCAAATGACCATGGGATATTGCGTCAAATGCAAGGCTTCGCGGGAAATCAAGGGCCCGCAGAAGATTACCATGAAGAATGGTAAGCCTGCGACCACTGGCACCTGCCCGGTCTGCGGAACGAAGATGTTCAGGATTGGCGGCTAGCGGACATCCTCCGCACGTGCCAGCCGTCCTGATCTTTTTTCGAGTACAGAGTCACTCGATGTAGAAGGCGGGCTTCATCGGCAGAGCGTCCTTTGCCCTCTTTCCCGGGTCATGCAGCTTCGGGTCGTCTGCCTTCTGGACAAAAACCTCGATGCCAAGCTCCTCCGACATGAAACCAGCGGCCGCAGCGAGCGTCTTGTGCTCGTCGAACTTGTTCTGCGAGAGGAACCTCCCCAGCAGCTCCTCGCCGAGCTCGTACTGCAGCTTGAAGACACGGTCTGGCTGAATCTTCAGCCCCACGAACTTCTTGACCACAGGTCCGACGCCCCCGTTCTTCGCCTTCGCTTTCACAAGTTCCACGAAGTAGCTGCGGGCGGGATTGGACGCGACGTAGACGTTCAACTTCGACCTCGGGCCCTTGACCACCTTGAGGACGTTCCTGGCGTCGTCCAAAACCCTGTTGACGACTATCTCGGAGAGCTCAGCCTCCTCGTCGATTGGGAAGTCCTTCAGAGAGGGCCAGTCGGCTTGACAGACCAGGCCCTTGCCGCCCAGCTCGTGGTTCAGCTGCTCCGCGACGAAGGGAGTGAACGGGGCAATCAACCTGACCCAGGCGATGAAGACGTCAGTCAGGGTCTGCTTTCTCGACTTGTCGCTCCTGTGGATGTACCAGCGTACGTCGTTCCACACTTCCTGCAGTGCTAGGGCCGCTGCCCTGCGCATCTTGACCTCCTCCATCGCCTGCGTGATGGCGTCGATCCTCCTGTTCATGGTGGAGAGCAGCCACGAGTCGAGCTGGTTCTTCTCCCTCTTCACCGAGGCCTTAAGGCTCTTCTTCACGAACGGGATGATCGCCTCTACCCTGACCTTTGCGTCCTCTGCGTTCCTCGCCCGCCAGTCTGCGTCGTCCATCCCGTCCGCGGTGAGCGCGAGGGCCAGCCTGTAGGCGTCAGGGCCGTATTTCTGGAGAGCGGTCTTCCAGGTGACGAAGTTGCCCCTGGTCTTGCTCATCTTCTTCCCCTCGATCAGGATCATGCCGTTGACGCTGAAGCCCTTGGGCCACAGCTTCTCAGGGAAGAGGGCAGCGTGGTGGAAGGCGAAGAAGGTGAGGTGATTTGGAATGAGTTCCTTGGCCGAGTTGCGGAGGTCGACTGGGTACCAGTAGGTGAACTCCGTGCGCATCTCCTTCAGCAGTTTCTCAGTCAGCTTGACAGCCTTCGCGACGTTCGCCGGGCTCCCCTTGCCCAGGAAGACGTAGTCGCAGACCTCTGGAGTCAGGTTCTCTGGTGCCACCTTCTCCTTGTTCACGAACTTGCTCAGCGTGTAGTACGCCATGTAGATGGTCGAGTCGCTGAGTGTCTCCACTATCCAGTCCTTGTCCCAAGGGAGCTTTGTCCCCATCCCGGACCTTCTCGTGGAGGGCCAGTCTTTCAGCCACTCGATGGTGGAGTAGTACCACTCGCGGGACTCTGGGGGCAGGACCTTCGCCTTCTCGATCAGCTCCCTTGTCTTCGCCTTCCACTCAGGGTTGGAGTAGTTCAGGAACCATTGGTTTTCGAGTATCTTGACGTAGCACCTTGTGCCGCACCTGCAGACAACCTTCTCGGGCAGCTCGAATATCTTCGTGAGTCGCCCCGTCTTGGAGAGCAGCTCAACGGCCTTCTCCTTGGCCTCGCTCACACTCAGGCCGGAGAGCGGGCCGGACCCCTCCTTCATCACTCCCCTGTGGAACTCCTCTTTGTAGAGCTCTGCTGTTGCGTGGTCCAGCTTGGCGTCGGTCGAGTCCACGGCGCCTGACTTCGCGACAGCGTCCTCTGCGGGGAGCGCGGAGTGTCCCTTCAGAGCGATGATGGAGAGTGGCTTGACTGAGTCGGCCAGCTCCTTCACCTGTCTCGCGACCTGATACCTTCCTTGCTGGATGTCCCTGAGGGCGGCGAGGTCGTACGGCGCGTCCGAGGGAACGCTGTAGACCACGCCTGTGGCAAGGGCGGCATCGACGAACCTGGCAGGCAAGATTGGAAGGGACTTGCCTGTCAGCGGCGCCATGGCGTACTTCCCGACCATCTCGGAGCCCTTGAAGGAACGGACCGGTGTGACGTCGTGCTTCTGCTCGGCCAGCCTTGTCAGAGCTGAGGAGCTGACCACCCACAGCTCCCCATCTACCCTCGCCTCGGAGTACTCTTCATCCGGGTTGACCCATAGGTTCGTCGCGCCGTAGATCGTCTCAGGCCTAAGCGTCGCTGCTACGAGAGCGAACTCTCCCAGGTGGAACTTGATCAGGTTGAACTCGTCCGGAGAGACGCCCTCTCCCTCCATCCTGTCGTGGTCGCCCGTAGGGCTCTTGTCGAAGGAGCACCAGACGACCGGATGGGTGCCCTGCACGACGTAGCCTAGTTCGCGCAGGCGCAGGTATTGC
The DNA here is from genome assembly GCA_032906765.1 of Nitrososphaerales archaeon. Lineage (NCBI taxonomy): Archaea > Thermoproteati > Nitrososphaerota > Nitrososphaeria > Nitrososphaerales > Nitrososphaerales archaeon. The sequence continues at coordinate 30,231 of JAJTZB010000005.1, read as the reverse complement.
CACTCGACGAACTTCTTGTAGGTGGGGTCGACCGTCCTGAACTCCCTCCTCCAGTCTATTGAGAAACCTGTGTCCCTGATCACCTGGCGGCTTACTTTGGTGTAGTAGGATGCAAGGTACTCGGGGTCAACGAACTTGGCAACCTCCTTCTCCGGCACGCCGTCCACATCCACGAACGCTTTCCTGGCGTTCTTGTCTCCGCCCTGGAGCCTGTGGCTGAGGCCGACGATGCTCTGCCCCGTCCAGTGCCAAGCATAAGGGAAGAGAACGTTGTATCCCTGCATCCTCTTGAAGCGGGCGTAGAATTCGACCCTGGCAGCGGTGAAAGCCGTCCCAACGTGGACGGGCCCGTTCATGTAGGGAAAAGGGACGGTGACGAACGACTTCTTCTTGCCCGCGACAGGGTCCGGCTCGAAGACACGCTTGTCTGTCCATACCTTGAGCCAGTACTCCTCCGTCCTCCCCATGGTTCTCAGCTCCCTGCCTTGGCGATTAGACCTTCGGCAGAGGACGCGGCTTCGTGGACCTTCTCAAGCAGCGGGCCCCCTCCCTGGGCGAACGAAGCGGAGCCTCCGCCCGAGCCTCCAAGAATCGGAGCCAGTCTCTTCACTATGTCGCTGGCGGAGAAGCCTGCCTTCCTTGCCGAAGAGCCGACGAAGCAGATTACGCGCGCCGTCTTTTGCGTGGAGAAGACTGTAACGTAGATCAGGGAAGGTTCCGCGGAGACGCACTTCTCTCCCTGAGCAATAATCTGATCCTCGCCAAACGATGGCTGCTCGGCGACATAAAGCTTTGCTGAGCCCAGGTTCTTCGCCGAGGCGATTACCTGAGACGTCGAAGACTCCACGAGCGCCTCGCTAAGGGCCTTCTCCCTCGACCTCGCTGCCTCCAACTCTTGGACGGTGGAGCGGGCGACCTTGGACAGGTTCTCCCTCTGCGTCCCCAGGACGGTGGAGAGCTCTTCGAGGCTCGAGTCCATGGCGTGCATGTACTCTATCGCCGCCTCGCCCGCCACGAAGTTCAGCCTCTCGACACCGTCCTGAATCCTCTCAACCTTCGTTATCTTGACCAGACCTACCTCGCCTGTCGTCCGCGTGTGCGTCCCTCCACACGCCTCGATGTCCCAGCCGCCGATGTCGACGACCCTCAGCAGCTTGGTAGGGACGACCCCGCCCTGATAGAGCCTGAAGCCGTACTTCTGTTCCGCATCCCCCCTCGGCATGGAGGTCGTCTTGACAGACATGTTCTTCCTCACAACGTCGTTGGCGAGGTCCTCAATCTTCTGCACCTCCTGCGGCTTCAGGTGGGAGAAGTGCGTGATGTCTATCCTCCCGTAGTCTTCTTCCTTGAAAGCAGAGTGCTGCCAGACCCAGGGGCCGAGGGTCTGTCTGGCCGAGCCGTTGAGGATGTGTGTGGCCGTGTGGATTTGCATTATCCTTCTCCTGCGCCTCGAGTCGACGTGGCAAGCCACCAGCGCGCCTGCTCGCGGCGCCTTCCCCTCGACCTTGTGAATCACGATGTCGCCGTACTTCTCGGCGTCGACAACCCTGGCGTTCCCTATCGTGCCTTTGTCCGGCTCCTGGCCGCCACCCCTTGGGTAGAAGGACGTCCTGTTGAGGACGACATATTGTCCTTGGAAGACCTTCAGCACCTTCGCTCGGAAGTCCATCGGCGTCTCTTCCTCGTAGTAGAGCAGCCTCGTCGGCCTCACATTCCCCACTTCGAATTGGGGTTTCGGCTCCTCGAACTTGCGCGTGAGGTGCCTAGCCTGAACCTTCTCGTAGAAGTCCTCCGGCATAGTTACCTCGGCACCCGCTTCGATGAGCTGCTCCGGCGTGACGCCGTCCGAGTCGTAGAGCCGGATCAGGTCCTCTGTGGAGACAGACTTGGTCTGGGAGGAGATGGTCGAGACGAGCTTGGACACCCTCTCCGAAGAGGATGAGTACCTGGACTCCTCGACCCCGAGGACTTCGGCCACATCCGCGCGGTGCTCCTCCAGCTCGGGGTACATGCTCCTGAGATAATCGACGTGCCAGTTGACTACATCGGTTATCGTCAGGGGGAACCTGTAGTGCTCGATGAAGTTCATCGCTCTCCTGTAGAGGATTCTCAGGTTGTAGCCGCCGCCCGAGTTGCTCGGGAGCATGCCATCAGCAACGCCGAAGAGAAGCGTTCGAGCGTGGTCCGCTATCGCGTACATCGCCTCGAGCGGTGCGAATTGCTCTTCGAGACTTCTCGCGTCGACCCCGAGCCGCTTCCCTATGACTTCGCGCTGCTCTGACAGCGAGCCGAATTCGTCTGCGTTCATCGTGCCTGCGAGTCTGGAATACTTCAGGAACAGGTTCCTGTCGACCTCGGCCTTGCAGACCTTGTTCATCTTGTTGAGGATGTAGGCAAAGTTTGCGTCGTACGCAGTGGGTGTACCTTGGGTGAGCCAGGTGAACCTGTTCAGCCCGGCGCCCATGTCCACGACGCCGTGCTTCAGCGGCTTGTAGTCCGTCGGAGTGCCCTCGAAGGCTGTGAAGACGGCGTTGCCTAGCTCGAGCCCGCGCACGAAATACTCGAGGGAGTAGCCGAAGGCGCCGTATCCAAGCCAAACGTCCTCGTTGAAAGTTATCTCTTCGCCGTCGATTCCGAATTCTTTCGTCATCAGCCTGAAGTCAAGGTCGATGCACTTGTCCTTCCAGTACCCTTCCTTGTCCGCTATGGCAGTCTGTCCGACCATGACGAAGGACGTGAAATGCTTCCCGCTGACTCCGACGTTCGGGATGTCGTTGAAGCGGAGGCTCATCTGCGGGACGACTAGGGGATTCGCTGGGAGCTGGAAGACGACCTTCCCTCCCTCGACCCTCTGGAAGTCTATGATCGAGGCCACTGTGAAATAGAGGTCAGGCCTCCACCTGCTAACCACTGGGTAGCGCTTCACGCTGGCGTGCCCGTTCCTGACGAAGAAGCGCTCCATCGTCTTCCACGCGCCGACCGCGTCGAACTTCTTTTTGGTGGGCGGGTCCCCGATGAACGAGTAGGGAGAGCACGGCTGGTCGTCGCACCTCTTCCTGTTTTCGTCGAGAGTCCAGAAGAACTTGCCGCAGTTCTCGCACCGCTTCCTGATGAAGCCCTCCCTCTTGAAGAGGTCGACCATGTAGTAGCGCTTGTAGTCGGCTGAGAACTTTGCCCTCAGAACCTCCTTCTTTTCATTCAAACGGTGGATTCACTTTTCGAGGTTGCTCCGACCTCCCGAGTAGATAAACTGTAAACTACCCACGGCTGAAGCTCGCGGGCTTTCCCCTCTCCAGAGTCAACAGAGGCACAGCCATTTGGCTCTGGGCCATCGGAGACGGACGGAGGAGCGCGTTTACGGGCACTCTCCTGCCGGAAAGACTGAAGGTCGTTATCTGGTTGGGAGAACTCCCTCGCTCCAGCAGGGATTTCGCGGCTATGGCCAGACTGGCCTTCCTGTCGCTGTTGACGACGAGGCCGCACTTGCATCTGAACAGGGAATAGTTGTCACTTGCATGCCCTCTCCCGACTGCACCGCAGTGGGGACACCACTTGGACGTGTGCCAGCTATCGACCGTGTTCAGCGTGATACCTTTGTCGAAGCATCTCTGTTCGAGGTTCCGTCTGAAAGCGTAGAAGGGGATTCGCATCACTTGGCGGTTGAACCGCTTCCCCTTGGGACTGAAGCGTCTGAGGCTCTCGATTGCGACCTCAGCATCATGCCTGAGCGCGAGGGTCGTAACGTCTCTCACAACCTCGCCGATCCTGTTCTTGACGAAGTTGTGCTCCCTGGCCTTTGCCGCTCTGAGTTTCTTCGTGGCAGAACGGCTGCCAAGGTCGGCGTAAGATTGGAGTGTGCTCTTGCGCTCGAACATTTTCCTCCGCCTCTCCCAGATGTCCTTGCCGAGATATAGCTGCCTCAAGACCCTGCCTTCAGGAGAGAGCACACTCACTGCAAAGCACTTGCTGTTGACATCTACTCCGAGGACGTTCTTCCTTCTGGGCGCCACAGCGTCGGCCTTGTAGAGGTGCGCCGCGACCTGCAGGTCAGGAGTCAGCCCGAAGGTCTTGCACGCCCAGCCAGAACCGAGCAGCCCGGAGAAACGCTGCCAGTTGCGGTTCTTCCTGATCGGGACAGCAATCCTCTTCTTGGGGTAGAGACCGAGTTCGACGAAGGTGAACCCTCTGGTCTTGAACGTCTTGCAGTTGCGGGGGACGTTGAACTTCACTGTCACGCCATCCATTCTTTCGCATTCTATCTGCTTCTTCCAGGTGCCCCTGGCAAGGTCGCAGACGACCTGGCTGCCGAACCCGGTGAGCCTCTTGGACTCGGAACCGACACCATGCCAGAAGTCTTTGAATCTCCGATGCTTCAGCCGCTCGGAGAGGAGGCGATTGGCTTCGGCTGTGGCAGCCTCCTCGAACGTGGAGAGGATCTTCTGCTTGGCGGAGGTGGCTTCTGTTTGAAGAAGGATGACGCGCTGCATTCTCCCAACCGACGAAGGAAGAGCACAGAGAACCATTTAAGCGCCAAGACCTCGCTCCCCCCACCAGTGAACGGCGTGAGTTTCCGTTCGGAGTGGTTTTGATGAACGGCTCTTTCGGTTCTGCGCGCCAGCCTAGGGGTTCAAGCCAGAGAAGAAGCGTGCCAACCTGTCGATGCCTTCCTCCAGCGTCTCTGGGGCACCGGCGAAGGAGATTCTCAGCCGGCGCTCCCCGTGCGGTCCGAAGGCAGCCCCTGGGAGGACGGCCAGGGCCTGCTCCTGAAGTATCCTCTTGGAGAGCGCAATCGACTTCTGCCGCGCAGTGTAGCTAGGGAAGAGGTAGGACGCGCCGTCCGCCGTGTAGTGCTCGACTCCCTTGATCTTTTCGAGCCCCTCCTCCACCAGCTTCTTTCTCTTCGCCAGCTCCGCGTGGAACCCGGAGATGAAGCGGTCGCCGTTGGTCAGGGCGTAGGCGGATGCTTTCTGGATGAATGGTGGGTAGGAAGTGTAGGTGTTCTCGAGGAACTTGCAGATCCGCGAAACGTTCCTGGTGCTCCCGACAACATAGCCTGCCCTCCACCCTGTCATCGCGTAGCTCTTGGAGAGGCTGAAGAGCGAGATGACCTGGCTAGGCTTCCTCTCGAGTGAGCCGACAGAGAAGTGGCTTCCTTTGTAGACCAGGTCTTCATACGCCTCGTCGCTGATTATCACGACGTCCTTCTCCCTGCAGAGGTCATAGAGCTCCTTGAGCTCGCTCCTCCCGAAGACCCTCGCGGTCGGGTTGGACGGAGTGTTGATGATGACCGCACGCGTGCGCGCGTTGATCTGCTTTCTGATCAGGTCGACGTTCAGGGAAAAGTCTGCGCCGAGTCTATAATACCTGGGCTTCGCTCCCGCCAAGATGACAGGTTCGCTGTAGAAGTAGCCAGGGTCGGGCATGAGGATCTCGCAGCCGCTCCTCACAACCGCCATGAGCGAGGCGTAGACCGCGAACTTGGTTGTGAGGAAGATGGTGTTCGCGGGCTCGGCGTTTATCCCGTTCTTCTTTCTGACTTTCTTCGCTATGGCTCCCCTCACCTCCGCAGTTCCGTAAGAAGATGTGTAGTGCACTTCGCCAGCCTTCATCGCCTCGTACGCTACGTCCACGATCTCGCGGGGTGTGTTAAACGAGGGCTCCCCTATTGCAAGGGAGACGATGCGTTCGCCCGCTGCTTGTTTCTGGAGGACGAGGTTGACCATCTGGAGGGTGGGGGAGTTGGCCACCCTGTCGAGGAACACGCCCCGATTCACGGCGCGACTCGATTTAAGCTCTGGGAGCGGCCCTGCGGCTGTTCGGCAATCAGCATATATCAAAGGCTGGTCTCGGCGGGTAGGGACAACGTATGCAGAAGGGGCAGAAGACTGAGGACGAGTTCCTAAAGGCAGCGCTCTGGGAGGACAAGCCAGAGGCTTGGCATGAGATCATGAAGGGCGTCAAGAGGAGGGTGTTGACACACTCGCCTGTGGGGATGATGGTTCTCTATAGGATCGAGCCCAAGAGCGTCTTTCCGCTTCACTCCCACCCGCACGCTCAGTTCGGCGTCTTCCTCGAAGGAGGGGGAGACTTCTGGGTCGGAGATTCGGTCTGGCGGATGAAGAAGGGCGACTCTTACTACATCCCGCCGGGCATCACGCACGAGCTGAGGACAGACGAGAAGCAACTGAGTGTCATAATCGACTTCTTTACTCCGGAGAGGCAGGACTACCATCCGGAGACACTGCCCCCGGACCGCGGCTAGCGGTTCACCCCACAGAGTGGAGGTAAGCCCCGTCCACGGGGACTGTCGCGCCTGACACGTAGGAGGCCCTGTCGCTAGCGAGGAAGGTGATGACAGCGGCCATCTCCTCGGCCGTTCCGAGCCTGCCCAAGGGAATCTGCGCCACAGTCTCTGCCGTTGCCTGCTCGCGAGAGACCTTCGTCCTTGCCGCGCTGTCGTCGATAACCTTCCTTAGTCTGTCTGTGTCGATGTAGCCCGGGATGACGCCGTTGACGCGTATGCCCTTCGGTCCGAGCTCCCTGGCTAGGCTCCTCACCAGCCCGAGCATGCTGCCCCTGGCCACGTTCGACGTCGCGAGGTTGAGGACAGGCTCCCTGATTGTGAAGGAGGAGACGAAGACCATGTTACCCCGAGTGCCCGAGTCGATCATCAACGCGGCCACCCTTCGAGCTAGGTGCGCGGGAGCGACCATGAGGAGGTCGGCTGCCGCCCTCCAGTCCCGGTAATCTTTCTCCATGAAGGTCCCCGCGGGCGGGGGGCCCGCGACGTAGGCGAGGACGTCGATCCCGCCGAGAAGCTTCTTCGTCTCGTCGACGAGCCTGTCCAGGTCGGATTCGGCCATGTGGTCTGCGACGACGCCGTGGACCTCGCCAAGCCCTCGGAGCTGCTTCTCGGCCGCGGAGAGGTTGGCCCCATTTGAGGAGTTGATTACGACTCTCGAACCCTCCTGCAGGAAGGCCTTCGCGGCCCCGAACCCGATTCCCCTGCTCGCCGCGGTCACCAGGACGCGCTTACCCTTGAGGCCGGAGGGCTGATTCAAACTTCATTCAGAGATTTCTCTGGCGAACCTCTTAAATATTGAGGCTCGGGCGGCTGTCTGCGAATCAAGATGGAATACGTCTATGCGGCTCTGCTGTTGCACAAGCTGGGTAAGCCAGTCAACGAGGAGAACCTCACGAACGTAGTGAAGGCCAGCGGGACGACCCCCGACGCGGTCAAGATCAAGGCTCTGGCCTCCGCTCTGAGCGAGGTCAACATCGACGAGGCTCTGAAGAACGCGGCTGCCATGGCGGTCGCGCCGGCAGCTGCGGCGGCAGCAGGAGCTCCTGCTGCGAAGGCAGAAGAGAAGCCAAAGGAAGAGGAGAAGAAGGAAGAGGAGGCCTTGCAGGGCCTCGCGTCGCTCTTCGGATAGAAGAGACCGACTTTTTCTCGCATTTCTCCGTTGGCCCAGCGTGGGCTATGAGGTCAAGTCCGTCATATTGACACTGCATTCCTAGGGAACTCGCAGGGAGAGTGACGGTGCTCGCGCAGTTGCTCCATGTTTCTATTGTCGGTTCAGAACGTACGTCAAGTTGGGAAAACACTTCGCCATGCTGGGATTCGACATCTGGGACCGGGACATAATCGGCCACACATGGGCGATAATCGCACTGACCGGATTCCTGGGAGCTGTCCTCTTCGACCTGATACTGCTCCTGCCATTGAACCTCTTGATCTTGACTGCTGTCGGAAACAACGCTGCCCCCGCGTATGGATTCTACCAGATGCTTCCGCTCTACGGCTTGATGTCTCTCTGCGGCTTCTGGTGGGGGCTTCAGTTCGGGTTTGACGCGTACTATCCGAGGGCAAAGGCTCGCTTCGAAGCAAGAACGACGGAGCCTGCAATGGGAGTGCTGCAGCCGCTCGTCGTCGAGGTGAAGAAGCCGCGCTAGGGTTGGGTGGGTGTTGGGGAGGCGAGCGCTTTTGCCTTACTTGTACCCTTTCTCTTTTGCCTTCGCAGCGAGCGCTGAGGCCTCGACCTCCGCCTTTGCGAGAATCCTCGGAGTGGTCTCCGGGGTCATGAAGCCAGCTTCCACCGCGAGGCTCATGGCCTCCCTGTAGGCCTTCGCGATTATCTCCGGGGCCGTCTCCTTTGTTACGTATCCGATGAATATTGCCAAGCCCCTTGAAGAGGTATACGCCTGGACCAGGCTCTGCCTGTACTTCTCCAGGTCTATGGCCACGAGGTCGCCGGCGTAGATCAGGCCGCTCTCGTACGCCAGGGCTATCGAGACGCCAGCCTTGATCGGCTTGATGTTCAGCTTGGAGAGAAGGCTGGCCAGCTTGGGCGTTATCACTGCGCCCTTCTTCACTGCGACCGAGTCCTTGTTGACCCAGATGCTGCCTGCCTCGATCTTGGTCTGAATCCCAGCCTCCCTGAACTCGCTCAGCACTGGACCGGCAGGCAGGCTGGTGTTGCCAGCCGGGACCATGATGTTCTCAGGCGCAACGTCCCCTGCCCTAGCTGGGAGGAAGACCTTGTTCTTGTCGAGAGTGAGGAAGAGCTTGAACGGGTCGTAGGTCGAGAAGATGAGGGCGTTCTGGCCCGTCAGGTGGCCGATGAGCTGGTCGGCGTTCTTGATGCCCGCCTTCTTCAGCCCCCTCTCTGCAAGCTTGTTCTTCACGACGAAGACCTCCGCGTTGCCCCTGAGCGCTTTCCTGATCGCCATCAACTGGGTCGCCCTTACCTTCGAGAGGTTTGTGATCGCGAGTACAGGATACTTCTTGGCGAGCTCTGCTACCTTCTCCACCGTGGCTTCCTTCTTCGGGTTCGGCTTGTGGACTTGAACGGTTTCGCTCATGGTCACTCGGCCGCCTGCTTGGCAGGTTTGCCCATTGTCGTCTTGACCATAATCGTCTTGATGTTCCTGTCGCCGTTCGGAAGCTTCTTCACTACCGCCTGCACGACAGCAAGTATGTTCTCCGCCAAGTTGGCATCCGAGTGGCTGGCCTCGCCCACCTTCGCGGCGACGCCAAGCGAACCCCTGCTCCTGACCCTGATTGCCGTCCTCATCCTCTGGATTATCGCCTCGACGGGTGCGTTCGGAGGGACGGGCGTCGGTATCTTACCCTTCGGGCCAAGGGACTGGCCCAGAATCCTCCCTATTCGCGGCATGAGCGCAGTGTCCGCGAGGAAGAAGTCGTAGGTCCTGGCGAGCTTCTTCGCGTCCTTCTTGCTGCCCGCATAGTTCTCCAGCTGGGACGGGTCGATTACCGCATCTACCTTTGCGTTCTTCGCCCTGATGGCCATGTCGCCGGTGCCGATGAAGCAGATTGTTGCCTGCTTCGAGGTAGGATGGGGCAGGTGGACCGTCTCGTTGATGTTCAGGTCAGTCTTCTTGGGGTCGACTTCCTTGAGAGTCAGCACTACCTCTATGGACTGGGGGAACTTCCTCTCCTTTGACTGTTCCTTTCCCTTCTTGACCAGTTCTGCGAGCTGCTGATTTGAGAGCAACCTCTATCCACGGATTCCGAACCGAGCCATCCTGCAGAGATTAAAAGCGTTGTGCCGCCCGCTCTTTCAAGTCTGTGGGCCACGTTATTGGCTGTAAAGTGTTGGGCCAGGCTCCGCAAAGTATCCATCACCTTCGTGGGCGTTATATTCAGCTTCCCTCTGATTGGGTGTTGCAAGCGACCAAGTCCGCCACGCAGCCCAGCCGGAACGATGCTCTCGACACCCTCCTCGGTGACTGCCTGACCATGACCTACAACGCCGTCCATTACGGACGGCAGAATAGAATCACCAACAGGAAGGGAATGAAGGAGTTCTACCGTTCGCTCAGGGAGACAGACCTCCCCTCATGCTACAAGGTCGCTGCGATAACGAGGGCATGCGCAGTACTGAAGAGCAGAGAGAAGAGCGAGAAGAGGCGCGTGATAGTCAGCCATCATCAACCTCTCAGGCGGATGATCTGCATCACCTCTGGTTTCTTCATTTCAGCCAAGGGCAGGCTCTTCATACCCCTGAAGCGAGATAAGTATACAGACGTCCAGCTCAATCACCACCTCCAAGAGAAGCTCGCTGGCACGAAGGTCAGGAGCCTCACGATAACGCCTGACTCGCTTTCGCTCTGCTTTTCAGGGAAGGTCGAACCAATCGAAGTCCGTATTGTGTACGGCGTCGACAGGAACGAGAAGAACCTGACATTCGGGAACCGAGATGGGGTCGTGCAAATCGACATGTCCGAGACGGTGAGGATTAAGCAAACGACACGGGAGATACTAGGTTCGTTCAAGAGAAACGACGTGAGGGTGGGGAGGAAGCTGGCCTCGAAATACTGGAAGAGAGCTACCGACAGGACGAACCAGATGCTTCACGCCGCGGCGAACTTAACCATCGACCTCGCAGCTAAGAGCGGGGCGGCGCTCGCGGTGGAAGACCTCACCGGTATCAGCAGGATGTACCGGAAGGGGAACGCGCCGAGGCCCGATTACAGGTTCAGGTTGAACTCGTGGCCGTACAGAAAGGTACACCGAATGTTGGAGTACAAGGCCACATGGAAGGGCGTGACCTTGATTCCGCTTACAAAGGCTGAGACCTATGGATCCTCAATGGTGCACCACGCATGCGGGGAGAGGCTCCGCAGACCCGAGAAGGGCGATATCGTGCATCGGAGGATGCTCTGGTGTCAGCCGTGTAAGACATGGGTGGATAGGGACGCCAACGCGGCGGTAGTCCTGTCACTGAGGGGGCTGGCATGGTTCGCCAGTTCCCTTCCCCGGCCGGGCAGTCGCTTGCAACAAGTGTCTGTGCAAGCTGGTGAGAAAGGGCTGGCAGGTGAAGCAATGAAGGGGAACCCGACGAAGCCGGTAATCCTCAGAGTCGATGCCAGCAAGTTGGCTTGTGGCCCGATGGTTTACAATCCGTCGCATGCCTCGTCAAGTTGACAGAACCTGCCGTCCTCTGGGCTACTGTAGCTTCGAGTCCCACTTGCCGGCGTCAATCTCCTTCATGAACTCCCTGGGGTCCTTCCCTTCGACCTTCACTCCCATGCTGACGCAGCTTCCGACGACCTCCCTCACGGCCGAACGGACAGACACAGAGTAGGAGCCCGCCATCTTGCTCTTCGCGATGGCGACGACCTTGTCCACGGTCAGATCGCCAGCGAACTCCAAGTTTGGCTTGGACGAACCCTTCGGGATGGCAGCCTCCTTGACTATAAGGGCAGACGTGGTCGGAGTGCCGACGGTTATCGTGAACTTCTTTGTCTCCTGGTCGACCTCAATCTTGACTGGCACCCTCATCCCCTTGAAGTCTCCCGTCTGCTTGTTGATCTCGTTGACGATGCCTAGGACGTTGACACCCAGAGGGCCTAGGGCCGGGCCCAGCGGCGGTCCCGCGTTCGCCTCTCCGCCGGTCACGAGGGCGCTAATGGTCTTCTTGTCTCCCATCGATCATCACTTCGGGAGTTCCGTCTTCGCACGCTCTACCAATTTTAAGTACCCACCTTCTATTGTAATCGGCATCTGGTAGGGCGTGTCCAGCAGCACGACCGTGACCTCCTGCTTCTCCTTCTCGAGCCGCGATATCTTCGCCCGCATCGTCTTGAACGGCCCGGCGACTATCTCGACTGTGTCTCCCTCGTTCAACTCCGCGACCATTGACTTCGTCACCAGGAACTTCTGGATGTCCTCGTAGTACTGCATCATGCCTGGGATCTTCCCTCTCACGTGCTTGAAGCCCTGGATGCTCTCATCGACCGCTTGGCTTGAAGCCGATTCGAAGAGTACGTAACCCTTCCAGGTGTCCAAGGCGAGGATCGAGTAGATGGGTATCTTCTTCTGGACTACCCTGTGGGCGACGAAGGTGGCAACAGTCCTCTCCTGGCCGCCGGTGGTCTTGATTGGGAAGATTGGGTTGGACCGCTGCTGCTCTTGTTCGCTCATTGTATAATCACCCGAAGAAGAGGTTGCCGACGAGTTTGATGAGGAAGCCAATGACGCCGACTACTGCTATGCCTAGACTGACCAGCTTCAGGTAGAGCATGTACTCCTCCCGGTCGCTTTTGTGGGACAGCCTGAATATGGCGCCTACTGACTTCAGGAAATCTCTGAACCCCATATCCCGAGCTTGGCTCGACCGAGCGAACCGCTTTATATGTCTTAACGGGTCAACGGATGCAATTGGCCGGTCTGATGTCGGCGTTTCAAGACGTTGTAAGGAAACGCCCATTTTCACTCGTCGTCTCCGTGCTGCTGATAGCGACAGCTGTAGCAAACGTCCTTGATGCCACCACAACAGGGTCGGCCTTGGCGTCTGACTCTCCGAGTCTGACCCGATGACTGTCGCGCTCCTCCACAGTTACGGAGTGGCCGGCTTCGCGGCCGAGAAAGCCGGGATTGCCTTGATCTTCCTTCTCGTGTATGTCTACCAGAGACCGAGATGGGATAGGGCTAACATTGCCTTCTGTTTCGTCGTTCTCCTCTTCGCTGCCGTCGCCCTCGTCGAATTCGGGTATCCGGTGGTCAACAACTTCGCATTGATACTGAGTCGCTTCGGGCTCTGAGGCGGTTCACGTGTCAGGTGGCAGGGGAATGCCGCGTCCTTCCCTCGCTCTAGCTACGGCCTCCACTGCTTCCTTTGCCACGAAGGTGAGAATCAGCGCGGTCGCGACGTAATCGATCCACCACAGCCCGAGGAAGAACTCGGCGAGCAAGCTACCAAGGAGGGCGGCTGACATGAGGAAGCATGTTGCCGACTCCGCCGCGTCTGCAGACAGTGGCAGGCATCTCGTCTCCTTTCCTATCCTCCTCTTCTCTAGCCAGAGGTACGGCATGATGAGCACAGCCCCGGCAGCCACCACGATTCCGAGCGGCGATGTGTCGGGTCTGAGACCTGAGAGGTAGGAGTAACCTGCTCCCAATCCGATGACAGGGAGGAGCGCGAAGAGCAGATGCTCGTCGCCATCGCCGTCCTGTGACCGAGCACGTTCGAGCCGCCGAAATCCTCCCTTAGGTGGAGCGCCACGGCGATTCCAGAGGCGAGCTCGATTAGACTGTCGCCCCCAAACGCGAGGAGGGCGAAGCTGCCGGCGACCAGCCCTGCCCACATCGAACCTATCACCTCGACTGTCATCCACGCTGAGCCGGCGTACTCCAGCAGGAGGCCTCGCTGGATTCTACCCAACCGCCACGAGGCATGAGACTGGGCGCAGCAGCATGAGACGCAGTTGGAGCATTCGCTGGGAGTTACGCAGGTCGCGCACGAGGTTGGGCCGCAACCGCAGGCTGAGCAGCCTAGTGCGAGGGACAAAGAGAAAACGCGTTCCCTCCTCCCGCGCCCCGTCTATATGGTTTGCCATCGTTAATATCAGATTCTCGCCGAGGGGCGGGAGATGATGCCCCAGGGGGAGCCAGCCACGCTAGTGGTGGCTTCGTCGAACGACCTCGCTTCGAGGACGCTGGCGGCGGCTCTGATCAATGGCCACGGCTTCGAGTCGACGGGGGTCAGCCTTCTGGGCAAGCCGGTCTTCCAGAGGGACTCTTACCTGCTCTTCTTCTTCGAAGGGCTGATCATCAATCCTCCGGACCTCGACGCTTACTTCAACCCGCAGGCATACATCTTTCTGTCTAGGCACGTCGCCGAGTCGGGAATCGCCTCCCTAACTGCCCACACGACAGGGAACTTCTCTGAGAAGGCAGAGGTCGGCGGGAGGGCGAGGGAGATGGGGAGGGTCGACCCTGGTCTTCTGAAGAATTACATGGTCTCGCTCTCGAAAAGGCAGACGAAGGTGAAGGACTACGAGATCACAATCGAAGCGACTCACCATGGGCCCACCTCGCTTCTGAAGCCTGTCCTCTTCGTGGAGATAGGGGCGGCGGAGAGGAACTGGGGGGACGCGAAAGCGGCTTCCGTCGTGGCGGATGCGTTGATGGAAAGCCTTGCCGAGCGCAGGGTCTGGGGCAAGGTGGCCATCGGGTTCGGGGGGACGCACTACCCTGAGAAGTTCAGCAGCTTCCTTGTGGAAGGGGACATGGCGCTGAGCTACGTAGTCCCCAAGTACGCTCTGGGGAACATTGACGAGAAGATGATGGGCGAGATGTTCCAGAAGACGAACTCGCCGGTCCGCTACGCCGCCCTCGACTGGAAGGGGCTGGGCCCGCATAAGGAAAGGATATCTGCCCTTGTTGAGAAGTTCGGGCTCGAGGCAATCAGGGTTTGACTGTATCCAGGTTCGCGAAGAGAGTCTACGAGCTGACCTCCAAGGTGCCAGCGGGCAAGGTCACGACCTACGGCGCGATAGCCAGGAGGATGGGGAAGCCCAAGGCAAGCAGGGCGGTCGGGGGTGCACTTCGTGCCAACCCGACTCCTATCGTTGTGCCTTGCCACAGGGTCGTCAGGCAGGACGGCGGTCTGGCGGGATACGGAGGCGCGAAGGGAATCGCAAGGAAAGCGGAGTTGCTGAGGAAGGAGGGCGTGAGGGTCAGCGACGACCGCGTGGACCTCTCGCGGTTCCTCTTCAGTGACCTCTGACGAGGGACGAGAGCTCCCTCTTTCCAAGCATTAGGAAGCAGAGTAACGCCTTCTCGGTATGAAGTCTGTTCTCCGCCTCATCGAAGACGATTGAGTGCGGACCGTCTATCACGTCTGCCGTGACCTCTTCGCCTCTGTGGGCAGGAAGGCAGTGCTCGAAGACAGCGTCCTTCTTCGCGAGCGACATCAAGCGCAGGTTGACCTGGTATCTCGGCAGGAAGGCGTTCAGCCTCGTCTCCTTCTCTTGGTCGAAGCCCATGGAGACGAAGGTGTCTGTCATCACGCAGTCGGCTCCTCTTGCGGCGACCTCCGGGTCTTCGACGACGCTCAGCTTGGCCCCAGTCGGCTTCGAAAGACCTTCTGCAACACCCATGACCTCCGTCGAGGGCTCGTATCCCTTCGGGGTTGCCGCCACGAACTCGATTCCCGACAACGCTGCGCCCTGGAGCCAGGAGTTGCAGACGTTGTTCCCGTCTCCAACCCAGGCGACCTTGAGCCTCTTCAGCCTCCCCTTGTGTTCCCTGAGCGCAAGAAGGTCTGCGAGTATCTGGACCGGGTGATGCAGTTCGCTGAGGCCATTGATGACGGGTACGCTCGAAGCAGCCGCGAGCCTCTCAAGGTCGGCGTGCTTGTTGACCCTGGCCATAATCGCGTGGACATAACGGGACAGGACTCCCGCGGTATCCTCTACCGTCTCTCCCCTCCCGAG
This sequence comes from Nitrososphaerales archaeon, assembly GCA_032906765.1. Classification (NCBI taxonomy): domain Archaea; kingdom Thermoproteati; phylum Nitrososphaerota; class Nitrososphaeria; order Nitrososphaerales; species Nitrososphaerales archaeon. The sequence goes on along the minus strand of JAJTZB010000005.1, from coordinate 14,988 downwards.
CTGCAGCTCGTTCGAGCCGAGGCTGATTGCTGACCCTCCCAGCTCGCTGATTCCAACCTGGAAGCTGACACGAGTCCTCGTGCTCGGCTTCTCGAATAGGAGCGCGATGGACTTCTCTTTCAGTGCGCGGGAGCCGAGCCCGGCTGTCCTGCGCCTCTTGAGCCTCTCCGAGAGGTCGAGGATGAGCTTGAGGTCGGCTGGGGTAAGCGCCGCAAGGGTGAGGAAATCCTTACCTTTCACGACGCCGGTACAGATGTCAGGCCGTTTAAATCTCGCTAGGCGAACAGAGAATCGATGAACTTGTGGTAGTCGAAGGGGACGAGGTCGCCGTACTCTTGGCCCACGCCGAGGTAGAGAATCGGCTTCCCTGTGGTGTAGACGATGGAGACTGCGGCCCCTCCTCGAACGTCTGCGTCCGCCTTCGTGAGTATCACCCCGTCGAATCCGGTGTACTTGCTGAATAGCTCTGCCTGCGACACAGCGTCGTTGCCTGTGAGCGAGTCTCCGACGAAGATCTTGAAGTCCGGGTTGACGACCCTCACTATCTTGGCCATCTCTTCCATCAGGTTCTGGTTCGTCTGCATCCTTCCCGCCGTGTCAATCAGCAGGCAGTCGACGTGATGGGCCTTGGCGTAGAGCTGGCCGTCCCTTCCCACGGCGGCAGGGTCAGCGCCGTACCTCTGCGAGACTACCTTCATCGCTATCCTGTCCGCGTGCTCCGTGAGCTGCTCTATGGCCCCCGGCCTGTGGGTGTCGCCTGCTGCAGTGACCACTGAGACGCCGTTCTTCTTCAGCAGCGTAGCGAACTTTGCTATGGTCGTGGTCTTGCCTGTGCCGTTGATTCCGAGGAAGAGGATCGTGTAGGGCTCTCCCTCCCTGTTCTTCTCCCTGATCTTGGTTACGACGTCGGGCAAGCTGGCCGAGGCGAAGGTCTTCTCGAGAGACGATGCGAGTGTCTTCTTGACGAGAGCGGAAGGCTCGTCGGACCTCTCGATCTTGACCCCGGAAAGGGCCTTCTTCACGTCGTCTGTGAGCTTCTCCGCCACCCCTTGGGCGACGTCACTCTCTATCAGGGCAAGCTGGAACTGGAATGCTATGTCATCGAGCTCGCCCTCGGAGAGCGTCCTCTCGCGGACCACAGACGTGACTGAGGAGAAGGCCCGCTTCAGCCCGTCGAACATATCAGCTCTGCTGGGCCTGAGAGAGCAGCGACTGGAGGTACTGCCTGTCCACCTCAAGCCTCTCCGCTATTTCGTTCCTCTGGCTTTGAATTGACAGTACGGAGGCCTCGACGTCCCTCGACCTGCTCTCCAGCATGGCCACCGCCTCCTCGCGCGGTTTCTCTATCACGACGTTCGCACCCACGTTTACGAGGACCTTTTCCGTCGAGGGAGGCGGCGACCTTACCATCGCTCCCCCTCCAATCTGGGTGAGTACCTCTGTCACCTTACCCTCGCCAAGGCCTTTGATAGCGTCCAAGGCTGCGCGACTCTCGATTAGCGCCCTCTCGAGCATGTTCTGCCTCGCCGAGAGTTCGTTGAGGGTGCCTTCTAGGATTCTAATCTCCATCACGACCGAGTTCATCTTCTCCTCGTCGGTCGGTTCTTTCTGCTTGCTCGACAATTGCAGCCCTCGCGTACTTTTCAAACCTTCAGCGCCCTTGTTATAAAGACAAGCTCCGGTCCGGTCGTCTGGTTCCCAACAACGGCGTTCTTCGAGTTGGCCACGATGCCGGATGCGACGTAGGGGACTCCCCTGTTTACAGAGGTCGGATATGCGTCGACTCCGAATAGTCGCCCAATCCTCTCCACCTCGCTCTCGCCGAGGTCTGGGTAGATGGCTGCGCCCGCATTCGTGGCGACTACTAGGGCCCCGACCTGGTAGTACTCGTTGATCGCCGCTCGCTCCACCTCGGTCCCGAGCACGTCGCGGACCTGGGCGACAGCCTTTGGTTCCAGCACAGGTGAGACGAGGGCAAACTTGTCGTTGGCTGCCACGAGGTTGCCCGCGGCTGTGAACCTTGACTCGAGCCTCTCGACGTCCAGGCCTGTCCCCTCGGCTATCTCTGCCATCTCATTACTCTCGGCGAGGTGGGAGACGAGAGCCCCCCTTCCGTTCAGGGCCACGAGCGGCCCGAGCAATCTGGATTCTCCTACGGAGGTCTGGACGGGCGTGACGCCGAGAGCTTCCGAGAGTCTCTCAACCTTGGTCGGTGCGAGCCCCTTCGGAACGAGTAGGAACCTGTCGTTGGCCTTCATGTAGACGCCTATGTTCGGGCTGCGGTAGACGTCTATGAGGTGGAGACCCACGCCTGTTACACTTTCGATGCTTCTGGAGCCAGGCCTATTGTGACCAAGCCGTCTTCGTCCCTCTCCATCTCCAGCCTGATGCGTCTCGGGGGATGCTTCATGCCCCTGGCCCAAATCCGCCTGTTGACGTCCTCCTTGATCTTGATTTCGTCCGCTTTCATGTGCCTCACTGTGAACTCCCTGATTACACGAATGGCGACCTTGGCCCTCCGGTACGGGGCCGCTTCGAAGACCACCCCGAGCGGTACGTTGTAGACCCTCGTGAGCGGCTCCTTCTTCTGCTCAGACATGTCTCATCACTTCAGCCCCAGCTTGCGCTTCCTCCAGTTCCTCCGCTTCGGGTTCGACCTGACGTGCCTGTTCGTCCGCACGACCACCCAGGTCGGGACGGACCTCGCGGTCTTGGTGGCGCTCATCAGCCTGTTCTTCTTCGACTTGTCCTTGACCCTGGCCATGTCATAGCCTCCTTATCTTCGTCTCGCGCTTCTGCCCTTGGAGCGCCTGGAGCATCTGCTTGACCTGCTCGTCGCCCACGGCCTGCTTGAGCTTGCCGCTGGATGCCAGCTGGACTATGTACTCCTCGATTGAGTTCGCGAGCTCCGGTTTTACCATCCTGACGTTCGCGAGCCGCTGTCTCGCCTCGGAGGTGAGGGCCATCCTCAGGACGCCTTCCCTGAGGGCCTTCTTCTCGGCTGCATCGTTGCCGGACTGCCCCTGTGTCGGCTCGGACATCGTCTAAGCGTACCTCGCTAGTTCCTTGTTATCCTTGCTCAGGTCGGCGAAGAGCTGCTTGCTCAGTTTGTCGAGCATCTTCGTGCCCTTGGGCGTGAGCGTCCTGCCCACCACCCTTCCCTTCTGACTCTTCGTCTTGTCGACAAGGCCAGCCTTCTCGAGCTGCTTGAGTATCGTCCTGATCGCGGAGCCGCCTGCGTCCCTGTGGTGCTTCGGGTAGTACGAGACTGCCTTCGAACCGCCGTAGCTTCTCTCGAAGTCGCCCAAGCCGAGGGGAGCGTGTAGGTAGAGCTTCCTCAGGATTGATGCTGCCCTCGCAAACCACCAGTCTGATTGGTGGGGTGGCCTCTCCGCGTGGGAGCCGGTCTTTGCGAACTGGGCCCACTCAGGTGGCTGCACTGTGGACTCGGCCTTTAGCTGCCCTGCTAGGGCTTCAAGCAGCTTCTCTGACGGAACGTCGTAGACGTTTACCATTGGTTATCACGAAAGCGGGGTCTTCGCCGTCTGTTCTTCGTATATAAGCGCTCTTGGTTCCGTCAGGTTTTCGGTTGACACCGGTTGCCTGGCTTCGAGGCATCGACTCTGAGGATTGGCGGCTCCCTGTCGTGTTCCGCGTTCCCCTTCACAGCTTCACCTGCCTCGCCTTTCGACTGGGCGAACCTCACCCAGCCCCTGCGCGAGATGTTGAGGACAGCACATAGGTCACGATCCTCCCATCTCTTGCATTCTCCGCACCACATCTGGCGATAGTGTTTCATGTCGCCTCGGGCAGCCGATTGGAGTCTCTCCCCGCATCTCGGACAGTCCATAGTGGTGCCTTTTGTCTCGCTTCTTGTCAGGGTGATTACTGGTACCCCTTCCCAAGTCGCCTTGTATTCCACTTGGCGCTTGAGCTCGTGGAACGTCCACGAATTCATGCGTCCCCTCTGTTTTCGTCCCTGCCAGTTGCCTTTCCTGTAGAGCTTCCTGATACCACGTATCTCCTCAAAGATTATCGTTTGACGATTGGATTTGGCATTCTGAACAATGTCCTTCGACACCCAATGGAGAATGCGCCTTGTTCGCTCGCGTCTACGCCTCCCGTATTTGGATGCGATTCCTTTCCTAATCCGTGAGTCGTTCCGCTTGAAGGAACTAATGATGCTCCTGGTGTTCTCGAAAATGCTCACCGCTTTCGAGATGTCGTAATAGGTCACTTGTCTTGCATTTCCGACTGTGATGTTCCTGAGATTTCTGTCTATCCCCATGGCGCCTCTCGTTTCACTAACCTCGACCTCCTTGACCTCTCTTGAGACGCACAACGACAGAGACCTGTCGGTCAAGGTGAAAGAGCGGACACTGAGCGTGGAGTCCGAAAGTGTCTGCGTTGTGCGGGCATTAAGGGGTATGGATTCGTATTCTCGGTCTCCGATTGGGATGAGGAGACGACTGGCTGCTATCTTGAAACCGTAGCATGAGACAAGAACTGGTCTCGACGTGTAGGGACTTCTCGTCAGATGCCCCCTCCGGAGCGACTTCTTCCTAGAAGAGAGAATCCCAGCCGCCCTAGAAATGGCACACAGCTTGTAGTAACTCGGAACATCGTCATATCGTCTCAATTCTCCGTAGGAAAGAGACGAAAGTCGTTTGAGTGTTGAGACGTTCTCTCGGAGTCCGACTCTGATGCAGTCGTTAGTCATCTGGCGGAATGTCTCGATTAGTTGGAGAACGACTGTACTGGGTATGTAGCTCTGCTTGACCGATTTCCGCACGAGCACAACATATGAGTTGAATGAGCTATTTAGCCACCATCAGTCAAGTGCGTGATAGAACCTTTCGGTTTACGCGGCCGCACTCGAGGCACGTGATGCGAATCGCGGGCGGCTTCCCTCGGCCAAGCCTTACTCTAGCGTTCACCCCTGGCACAATTAGCTTCTTGCAGCCGTGGCAGATGAAGCGCCTCAGAGAGTAGTCGAGCCTGACGTTGAAGCGGAGCATCACCTTCCTCGCCAGCTCTGCCTGCCTGCGGGCAAGGGCCATGTCTTCCTTCGAGGTCTTGATCGACGCGTTCAGCAGACTCTTGGCCGCAACAGCGGCGTCAGCCTTGGCCCCCTTTCTTGCTCTCACGGGCCGTGGGTTGAGAGGAAAGCGAATTAACCATGCGCATGCCTGCAGACGCAGATGAAGCTCAACCTCGTAATCGCCGAGGCGGCTCTCGAGCTGGTGCCGAAGGAACTCTGGCGCGACCCGTCTGTCGTGAACGACGCTAGAAGGAGGGAGGTCGAACCGGGGCGCATCTTGCTCGACAGGAGCTTCCACCACAGGGCGATGCTTAAGCTCAAGGACGGGTTCAAGCGTGGAAGGCCAGACCTGGTCCACGTGACGCTGTTGAGCACCACAGGTAGCCCGTTGTACACCGACGGGCTGGTGAAGGTTTTCGTTCACATGCATGGGGATCTCGTGGTGGAGCTCGAGGAGAAGACTAGAATTCCAAAGAGCTACTTCAGGTTCAGGGGGCTGATGGAGCAGGCGCTGTCTGAGAAGCCGAGCACAGGTCTGCTGAGGGTTTACCAAGCCAAGTTTGAGAGGCTGGTGGGCAGAATCGACTCCGACTCCGTTGTCGGGCTATCGAGGAATGGGCGCACGGTGACGATGGAGGAGCTGTGCTCGATGGTCTTGGTGGCGAGGAACCCGTGCCTGGTGGTCGGCGGGTTCGCCCATGGTCACTTCGCGCTAGGGACAACAGACGCGTTGGACGAGTTGGTGAGGGTTCACGAGAAGCCGCTCGACGCACACGTCGTGGCTTCTAGGGTGCTGTACGAGGTAGAGAAGCGCATCGAAAGAACTAATGATTAAAAGCGGTTCACTCTGTCCGCCCCATCGTGCGGTTGTCGTCCAGTCTGGTCTAGGACATCAGCCCTCCAAGCTGGTAACCCGGGTTCAAATCCCGGCGACCGCACAGCAATCCGGGCTCAAGCTTTCTTCAAGCTCAGCGGGTTGGACTAAATTAGCTATTAGACGTGGTAATCAGACCCTCGGTCGATGACTCAGGAGAGTCCACCTGCGTCCAGTCCCCGAGCCTGGCTGAACAGAAACGTGCTGGGGATGAGCCTGACAAGTTTGTTCTCTGACACGAGCCATGAAATGGCGACCTCGATACTTCCTTTCTTCATTGTCTTTACCTTAGGCGGAAGCGCAGCAATTGTAGGACTTGTGGAAGGCGCCTCTGACGGAGCTGCAAGCTTCGTAAAGTCGTATTCAGGTTACTACTCCGACAAATTGGGCAAGAGGACGCCGATAATGTACCTCGGCTACATTTTGACCGGGATTCTGATCCCGGCAATCGGCTTTGCAGTCTCTTGGGTTCAGGTTCTCGCTCTCCGAGTGGGAGCGTGGGTAGGAAGAGGTGCGAGAGGTCCTCCTAGAGACGCTTTGATGGTCGATTCTGTTCCGAGGGAAGCGGTGGGGAAGGCGTTCGGCTTCGAGAGAACCTTCGACACGATAGGGGCGGTCATAGGCCCGGCCATCGCACTTCTCTTGATTCCTTATCTCAATTTCTCTGCAATCTTCTTCGTTTCTGCCGTTCCTGCAGTCGTCTGTGTCGCCGTTGTTTTCACACTGGTGAAGGATAGGCCACGGACCAGGAGGGCAGAACCGGGCTCTGGTGGAGACCCGATGTCCTTCCTTCTGTCGATCAGGACTCTTCCGAGACGGTTCAAGGTGCTGTTGGTCAGCGTTGGCCTGTTCGGAATTGCCAACTTCTCCAACGTGATCTTCACCCTAAGAGCCGAGCAAGTCCTTCAACCCTCACTCGGGATATCGGGCGCTTCACAGCTCGCCGTGCTTCTGTATTTGCTGTTGAACATGATTTACGCACTAGGTTCTTTCCCGGCAGGATACCTCGCCGATAGGGTTTCGAAGCGAAACCTTCTAGCTTTGGGGTACTTGGTCTTCGCTCTAGCCTGCATTGCATCAATCTTCGAGACCCCGACTTTGCCGATTCTGATCACGATTTTTGTTTTCGCTGGGCTTCAAACTGCGATAGTCGACACGGTGGAGAGGGCGTTGGCCTCTGAAACGCTAGCCAGCTCCCAGAGAGGTACAGGATATGGAGTTCTACAAACGGTCAACGGAGTGGGCGATTTCATTTCAAGCGCAATGATAGGCATTCTCTGGACACTGTTCACGCCTGCCGTAGGATTCGCAAGCGTGGCAACAATTTCACTAGTCGCCTTGCTGCTGCTCCTATCGACTTTCAAGGAGAGCAAGCAGGGTATCCTACAGGCTGACGTTGGAGTCCGCAGTGTTTCAGCTAAACATGTAGAGCTGTAGTCCCGGCGACCGCACCTGTTGCCATGCGGACGTAGAGAATCGGCTAGCCTCCCCGGAGGGAGCAATGGGTTCTACTCGGGCTTCCGCGGAAAGCGGAGCCTGGTGGATTCCTCATCACCTGCTTTGATGGCGATTCTTCTTCGTTGGATTGATCGCAACTACATCGAATAGTATGCGTCTGAAGTTTATCGTCAACGTTCTTGCAAAGAACTGACCTTCGATGATCATTTCGTGCAGGTCGTGTTCGTTCTTTTCGTATAAATCGAACTCTTCAAACGAAAGACAATCTTCGAGATATGGCTTGAGCTTGGAGACATCAGGGTCTATCAAGACCTCCTTGGGTATCGGTTCCTTCCTCGAAGAAAGAAGCAAGTCATTCAATGCTTCTCTAGCTGCTTCATAGTTCTTCCATGCTTCCTCAACGAATGCGGTAAAGAGTCCGTTTGCGACCAGTCTTGAGGCGAATGAACCCTCCCTATCCTCCGAATATCCTTTGAGAAGATGCGCTTTGATATTGAGCTCGTTTGACTTGTCGAAGGCGTACAAGAATTCGCGAGCAATGCCTTCCATGTCCGACTTGTAGGCGTGGTTGAGTGAATCGCCGAACGCGCCGCTGGCCAGGAGAAATCTAGCCATATTATAATCACCTGAAATTAGGGCGCTGGAAATCATGTGTGAAAAGTCGGGCTCGTAGGGGGTCTCGCTCATCAAGAGTCCCTTCCAAGTGATTTCATGGGGATGGCGATTGATTGCTCCAATCTCAATAAGCCAGTCCTCTGCAAAGTTAACTTCACGATAATCTACCTTTGACATGAACTCTAGCTCTGAAAGCTTGAGGCCATACTTTGACATGAGGAGCACCAAATCAAACGGAGTCTCGGTTTCAAGAGCCTTGCGCACCGGTATCGGGTGGATCTTCTTTGGGATGGGTGTATCAGAGATGATGACGGCCCGACCGGGCTTGAATCGACCGATTCTCCCAATCATTTGCAAGAGAGAGTTATTGTCTATTTTCTTGTATTGGAGTGTCTTATGACCTAGCTTGTCCTTGCTATCAATCACCTCATTGAGTATCAATACATTGTCAACATAGATGTTTACGGAGGAAGCGATAACATTTGTCGCAAAGACCCTCAGATTCTTATCGAGCTCAGCTCTTTGCTGAATCTTGTTGACCTCTGAACCCTCAAGGCCTCCGTGAATGTAGACGCCACCGTAGCTGCTGGCATATCTTTCGACCAAGCGCCTTGTGGGGAGGAAGACCAGCCACGATTCATTGTGGGGCTGCGAATAAAGATAGTGGGACAGGGTTTCGAACATTTCATCGAGGTCCCTTGCAAGCTCTACCTCGAGCGCGACCGGATATCTACGCCCGCTCAGCGAATAGAGTTTTGACACTCTCAAGAAGGAGAGGAACTCATTTGGATCAATTGTGGCGCTCATGACTCGAAACAAGTTCCTTGCTTTCCCTTCCTGCTTCTTGGCAATTGACAGACACAGTTCTAGCTGGGATGACATCTGATGACTTTCATCAAAATAGATTGAAGAATCGAAAATTGAGTTCTCGGCTAGCATTCTAAGCAGGACGCCATCTGTGACTATCTTGATCTTGCCACCGACATTAATCTTGGTGTCCTTTGTGATGACGGCTAGTTCGGTTTTCATTTCTGGATGAAGCGCTTCAAGTGAATAGAATAGCGCATTGCACGAGGCCCTTGATGGCTCACGAATGACGATTTGTCTGCTCCTGTTGCATAACTCAAATTCGTGAATCGGGGTTACGGTGCTCTTTCCTGTCCCGACGTCGCCGATAATTACGAAATGGTCAGAAAAATCTATTGAATCAAGGATTGAAAAGATTGGAAGTCTTGGTTTCGCTATTTTGCCAGCCGCTTCTTCGGCTTGTCGCTCTCTTTCTTCCTCCAAGGCAACTGGCTCCGGAGAATTACGGATGTTGAATTCGTTGCTAGCCAAAAGAATCTCCCGAGCCCTCTAAAACACCATTGTCGGAAGGGGAGAAATAAACCCAGCCTCTTACAGATGTCGATGGTGGACTGGGGAATTTGAACGCAATTACGTGTGCGAACCGGCGACCGCACTTCATTCACAAGAACAGAAAAAAATGGAAGATAAGAGATATTCAGTCGGCCTTGACGAATTCGAGCGTTTCCCACTTCTTGTTGTGGAGTATCTCGCTGCTCATCCTTGAAAGGTTCTTTGCGATGATTCGCCCGTCTTTTATGACGTAAAGCGGAGGACCGAGGGTCCTGATTGCGTCGAGGACGGTGAACGCGTTTGCCAGGACGAAGTTCGCGTTCCGGCCCTCTTCGAGGCCGTAAATCGCCGTGTTCCTCCAAGCTTTCGATGCGTTGTATGTTATCAGGTTGATAGAGTCCGCTAGTTCCTGCTGGCCCATCATCTGGTCCACATGGACGGCCATGAACAGAACCTGCAGCATGTCGCCCACACCCAATGGGTACCAGGGGTCCATGATGCAATCGTGTCCGAGGCTCACGTTGACGCCCGATGCGAGGAAGAACTTGATTGGTGCCATGCCCCGCCTCTTCGGATAGCCGTCGAGTCTTCCCTGTAGGTGCATGTTGATTAGCGGGTTTGCGATGATGGTTATGCCAGCCTTTGAGATGAGACTTGAGATCCTGTACCTGTATGCTGAGTCCCAGCTGTGGCTCGCGGTCACGTGTCCAGCGGTGACGCGTCCGATCCACTTTTGCCGGATGGTGTTGGCTGCGACGACCTCAAGGAACCTGGATGATGGGTCGTCGGTTTCGTCTATGTGGCCGTCGATGTCCTTGTTGAACTTGGTCGCGAGGCGGAATGCGTCCTCGATTGATTTCACCCCGTCCTCTCTAGTCCACTCATTGTGAGGAATCATGCCGACGTTGTCGGCGCCGAGCTCGAGCGACTTTTCGAGAAGCTCTAGGTTGCCCGGGTCTGTTCTGATTCCGTCCTGAGGGAACGAGGTGACTTGGATGTTTACGAGGTCTTGCAACTCTTTCCTTCCCGTTACGAGAGCTTTGACTGTGTTCAGGTTGGTTGTTGTGGTGTCCGCGTGGGTTCTGAGCCAGAGGGTGCCGTAAGCGGCCATCCATTTTACCGCCCTTTCCACCCTGGACAGTATTTCCGCTTCCGTCAGTTTGTTCTTGATTTCTGCCCAGATCTGGATTCCTTCCCACAGAGTTCCGCTGATGTTGTACCTCGGATCACCCATTTTGAGTACAGAGTCGAGATGGAAGTGCATGTTGAAGAAACCGGGGAGGATGAGTCTGCCCTGGGCTTCTATCTCTTCTTCTCCTTTTGCCGAGATATGCTCAGATAGCTTCCTGATCCTCCCTTCGTCGACTGCCACGTCGAAGAGTTTGTCGCCCGGCTTGCCGAGCACTCGAGCGCCGCGAATTACTAGGTCGTATTCTTCCGGCACTATAGGTCACTCGCTCCTCTACGGGGCGGGAGTGGTCTTTTCCTTGTCTACTGCGCTTGCGTGCTTAGCAACTCCGAAAGTTGTGGCCGTGTCGTCAGCGATGTAGCCCTTCGTCAGGCTCCCCTTTAGTTCTGGTTGATACTTCGGTATCACCCATAGGGCCATCAGTATGATGTAGACTAGGCCTGCAATCGCGATTGCCGAGACCCATGCGTTCTGGAAGACCCAGTCCTGACCCGGATAGAGCAACGCCATGGATGGATTGATGTATGTACTTGGAGGGAACACGAGCACCATGGAAATTGCGAATGCGATCATGGCTGCGGGATTGAAGCCTCGGAAGTACCTGAAGCGGCCCTTGGAATAGAACAGGTCGTAGATTTCGAATTTGAACCTACGTATCACCGCATAGTCGAAGGTGATGATCCCTTCGACGCCGCCTAGTATGGCGCCGTATGTCAGAAGCCAGTTCTCAACGTAGGTTTGGGCGCTGAAGTAATAGCTCCACGACTGCAAGATGGCTGCGATGATGACGACTATCACAACCCCCATGAACCAGGTGATTCTCTTCGGATAGAGATTGGAGAAGTCGTAGCCTGGGCCAATGGTATCTGCATAGATGTTGACGACTATTACTCCGAGAAGGAGGAAGATTATCGTAAGATAGGCCAAGGGCTGACTCGAGATCGCGAGTGCCGATAGCAACACCGGGTCCCATATCGGTACCTTGTAGTAGACCAGAGATGCCCCTGTGGTAACGAGTCCGAGGAGGCCGATTCCGCCCATCAGGATGGGAAGGGGCAACTGTCCAACGGTCTGGGAGAATTGAGACTTCGCGTATCTCGTGAAGTCGGGCATGCTTATTGCCATCGTGGCCCAGAACGCGACGTTCGCGTTGATGAGACCGATGAGCGCGTACCAGAAGGCGGAACCGCTGACGGTCATAGGTGTGTTGAGGATGGCGGTCCACTGCCAGCCCGAGAGGTTCATCATGCTGAAGAAGAGTATTCCGAAGCCCAAGAACCCAATGAATGGGACCGTCCAGGAGATTATCTGCAGAGTCCTCTGGCCAGTCTTCGGGGGAGAGTAAAACAGGATTATCAGCCTGATGGCGATTGTTACAAGGAAGGTAGCCCAGAAGAGTATAGGAACCACTGTTGCGATTGTGAATGGGGAAGCTGTGCCGTTGGAGACGGAAGTGAACAAGGACTGGAGCTGGTTCGTGTTGATGAGGTAGATCGCCCCAACGCATTCAGCGATGATCCAGGTGTCGATTCCCCACCAACCTGCGCCGATGACGCCTCGGATTATCGATGGGATCCAGTTGCCGTAGATTCCCCACCTGCTCCTAGTGAGGGGGGTCTCAGGAACGCCGTACCTGGCGCCACCGTGGCTTTGGATAATCATCGGCACTAAGACGATTACGTTGCCGATTATCACTGCTAGGAGGGAGTAGAACCAGTCAAGACCAAAGGAATAACCGATAGATACGAGCGCCCAGGACTCCACTTCGACCGCCATGCCGAACCAGACGGCGAAGAATGTCCACGAGCCCCATCTCCTCAGCTTGACTGGAGTTGGATGAAAGTCTTCGTTCCAAAGATACTTCTCTTCGGGAAATGTCTTGTCGAGTTCGAGATATCCCTTATCTTTTTCGAACCGTACGTATTTTACCCGATCATCAGTCTCACTCGATGACAAGGGTAGCATGAATGTGTATTCGGTGACTATAAGCCTTTGGCCTAATGTCTAGGATGAAATCAATTGAGAGCCTGCGTATGGGGAATCAGACCTAACCGGTTGGATGGCTGCTAGCACTTTTGGAATGCTATTACAAGTTCATGATTACCTGTCCAAAGATTGGAGGCCTTCTGCGACCCCAGTAGCCCTGGTTCAATTCCCGGCGACCGCACTTCCTTATCAGACCTGAGAATCGCTTCCCACCTTAAATACCAAGAAGTGTCTGAACCCCGAAGGAAAGATGGGTATTTCTCGTGCGCAAGAGAAGGTTCGTCCCGCGATTCTGCAGGGAAAGGTGGCAGTTGTGACCGGCGCCGGGTCTGGAATTGGTAGAGCCATCGCGCAGCTTCTCGCCGACAAAGGATGCACAGTGATGGTGGTCGATGTAATCCCAGAGAGAGTGGACCAAGTTGTGGGCGAAATTCGGGCGGCTGGGAAGAATGCGTCAGGTTTGGTAATCGATCTTTCAATTGGAACTGAGGTCGATAGGATGATTGAGAGCACGCTGAGTTCGTTTGGCAAGATTGACATATTGTGCAACAATGCCGGCATAATGGATGGCGCAAGGCCAGTCGCCGATACGCCAGATGAGGTTTGGGAACGGGTCTTGGCAATTAACTTGAACGCGCCCTTCAGAGCGAGCAGAAAGGTGATTCCCATCATGATTGAACATGGTGGCGGTGCAATCCTGAACACGGCTTCGATCGCTGGTATCTTTGGTGCAAGGGCTGGCGTTGCCTACACTGTCTCGAAGCATGGGCTAATTGGTCTAACGAAAAGCATAGCGACATCGTACGGTGCAAAGGGAATCAGATGCAATGCATTGGTCTTGGGCGCGGTACAGACCGCAATTGGCATAGGAAGTACAACACCGAACCCTCTCGGGATGGAGAATCTGAACAAGACTATGGCCACCTTACCCAGAGTCGCGGACCCAGCAGAGGTTGCAAGACTCGCAGTTTTCCTTGTTTCTGACGATTCCAGCTATATGAACGGCTCGAGCGTGGTCGCTGATGCCGGCTGGACAGCATTCTAGGTGACAGAGCCTGCCAAGTCAATAGTTGCGAAGTTGCCGTCGGCTTCTACGCCAGTAGCGCGGACGATAGTTGCGAACGCGCGAGGGAATATTCGACCTGAACGCCAGCCGAACACAAGTATGCAGCATGTTCGTCCCGCACCACTGCGTGGCTGTAAGCAATGGAACTGAACCGGGTTTAAATCCCGGCGACCGCACTTCCCTCTTATCTTGTCGGAAAATCCAATTCTTTCTCGGGGATTCCAATTGACCGGCCATACTCAACAGCATCCTTCCAAGTAGATTTGTCATTGGCCAGCATTTCGAATTTCTTGCCACGAAAGACAACCACGAGGTAGTTTCTCCGCCAGAAGTGACAATACCATCCATGTTTGACTTGGCTGAGCAAACCATTGATCTGTTGTTCCCTCGCACACACGTAGTAAAGGTGCCATCTTCCTCGTTTGCCCTCCCCGAGGTCCAAGTCCTTCTTGGATATTCTAGCTTTGAAGACCTCGAAATTGTTGATTGTGCTTGGTTCCGCTAGACTTTCGGAGATTATGACTCCTTTCCATCTATCGTTCAATGTGCGATGCGTAGTGTCTGGGTTTTATTAGTGCACGCTCGATCCCAGTCCCACCCTCAGCGTTACGTGCTGAGTCGAGTTCAAAACGCCGCCTTCTTTCGGCTCTATGTGTAGAGCTGGTCTCGGCGACCACCTTACTTCGTCGATTCAAGTTGCGTAGGAAACCCCGCTTTGAACCGTAGATGTGACGGCCACAGGCTGGTAGAGATAGCGATTGAGAGTGAGGGGCGTGACTGTCCTGTTTCTCCTGGACCTTGTGTTGGCGGGCGCGATAGTCTACGTTCAAGTCGTGGACCACGGGGACATAACCCTAGACTTCAGGACTACGACAGTGGTCGTGACGTCCACCGTGGTTTCGCTCCAGGCCCCCTACGCTCGGGTGAACGTGACCTCGGTGAGTTGCGACGTCTCGACCCGGAGCTGCAGCATCTCCCTGTCGAACGATGGCAGCGAGGACGTCCAGCTGACCGCATGCATCTTTCAACAGTTTGACGGCGGGGTCGGAACGCTGGGTTCGAATGCCGGACTGCCTGGCCACAGCCAGACAAGTGTTGATTGCACCGCCCTTGCTGGCATGACAGGCATCAATCCGGGCGCGAAGATCCTGGGAGCTCTCTTCTTCGTGAGGGGGAACCCCCTTGCCTGGAGCGGCGTCTGGCACTGAGATGAAAGACACGACTAGTACAAACAGGATTCGAGTGAGCCGCGTTTCTCAGAACAGCCTCTGCGACCTTGTAGTGGGCTTTGGTGGAGGCGTCTCGGGCTCCACGTTGGTTTCCGCTGCCTCTTCCGAGGGAGATCGCGTCAGGCACACCATTAGCATTATAACCACAGCTCATTCGCCAAACGATGGCGG